>CBDDKV010000001.1:0-129733 GCA_965230395.1 Bacteroidales bacterium | reverse complement strand
CCCCCGATTAAGGTTGTAAGGGTAAGAAAAACATACAAGTGCATATCAGGAAGGTAAGTCTTCAAAATATTTTCAAGGACACCGGCCAGGTAATTAGCGGCAGCAATACTGGCAAACCAAAGCCCCATCATTACCGAAACTATTTTTTGTGGCGACAGTTTGGTAACAATCGAAAGCCCAATAGGAGAAAGACAAAGTTCGCCCAGGGTATGCATAAGAAAAACACCCAGCAACCAGACCGGGGAAACAAGGTTAGTGCCATCAGCAATCTTTGCGGCCTGACTTATTATTACAAAACCAACACTCATCAAAAGCAGTCCCAGTGCAAATTTTACCGGTGTGCGCGGATTCCTTTTTTTCGCGTTTAACCATATCCATAGTGTGGCAAAAGGTGTGGCAAAAAGAACCACATACAATGCAGGTACCGACTGAAACCAGGAGGCAGGAAATTCACCGCCAAACATTGTCCGGTTAACATTTTCCTGGGCAAAGAGGTTGAAAGTCCCCCCAGCCTGCTCATAGCCCGACCAAAAGAATACATTAAACAAGGCCAGTATAAAAATTACCCCCATTCTGCTCCATGCAACTTTCCCTTTAGTATTTGCAGCAATTACATAAAGAATATAACCGCCACCTCCTATTCCAACTACCCAGAGTAATACAGACTGTAAATCAGTAGAGATGTTTTTCCAGAGTAATAACACTCCAAGAACCAGAACAACATTTACGATTATGTAAAGAAGAATATCAATAAAGTCTTTCCGGGTTAGCTTAAAATAAGAGCTCCCATCTTCAATTTTCCTCCCGGGAGGCATTCCTGAAAAACCAAGTTTATTCCCCTGAAAATAAAACCAGACGGTACTTAAAAGCATGCCTATTCCGGCTGCCATGAACCCCCAGGACCAATCAATACTTTGTCCGAAAAACCCAACAATTAATGGTCCCCCGAAGGCTCCAATATTAATTCCCATGTAAAACAAGGTGAACCCTGAGTCTTTCCTTGAATCATTTTCCTCATAAAGCTTACCAACAATTGTTGAAATATTGGCTTTTAAAAAACCCGTACCAACTATTATTAAACCCAAACCGTTATTTCTAAAGAACTCCCTTATTTCTATATCCCCGAACTGCGAACGAGCCATACAAAAATGACCTATTGCCATTAGTACAGCCCCAATTAAAACAGCTTTTCTTTGTCCGAGAAACCGATCGGCCAGCAATCCACCAGGTATGGGGGTTAAGTACACCAGCCCGGTAAAAATGGCATATATTTTAAGGGCATCAACGCGTTCAAGCCCAAAACCACCATTAATTAATTCTGCCACAAGGTACAATACAAGAATTGCCCTCATACCATAATAGCTGAACCGTTCCCACATTTCAGTAAAAAATAATACCTGAAGCCCTTTAGGATGTTGAGTTTTCGTTCCCATTTTTATACAATTATCAGTATTTAAAGTCACAAAATACGAATAATCAAAAGAATCTCTTAATCTTTTTTAAGATTTACTTTTAAAATGAATATAAAATGTAGAAGACGATATAAACGTGTTACTGAATTTTGAAATTATTTTCAGATTCAAAAAGTTAACTAACAAATATAAATTTTGAACGAAGTTTTTTTACAAAACTCAATATAACCTGAATTTTATCGTTTCACATAACTTTTATATTATAAATTTTTGTGAAAATTTTCGTAATTTAAATTTACTATATCAAGTAAATATCCTGAGAAACAAAACTATAAAGACATGGGGATTTCTTTAAAAGCTAAGTTGGTTGTGTATATCCTGACTCCATTTATCCTAATATCAGGATTCTCTATAGGTTTTCTGGTTTTTAACCTTAACAAATTGAGCTTGTCCCAGGCAGAAGATTTAGTAGATAATTTTGCCCGTGAAAAAGCCAACCATATAAAAGCCCGGTTTAATGTCAGCATTGGAGTTACTAAAAGCCTGGCAGATTTTGTAGAAGGAACAGAAAAACCGGATGAAATCCGGCATGGATCCGTTTGGGCAAACGGAATAAAAAACACGCTCTCGAAAAATAAAAATTATTCAAGGACGTGGCTATGTGTGCCGGAAAAAAATGAATGGCTGGTTTACAAGAAAGAAAAAAACAACATTGCCCAAACAGTTAATTCCGATTTCTTTAACGGGTTTAGTGAATTAATAAATACGATACAAACGGACAGCATGACCGTACTCTCCCCGATCTGGTGCCCTGAAAGTTTAAGCAAAGGCGACTCTGTTTTAAAAACAGCCTTTTTGGCCCCGGTAAGGCATAATGGGGAGCTTAAAGGTGTTATGGGCCTTGAAATAAGGCTAAATGATATAAACAATGAATTAAGTAAAATAAAACCTTTTAATACCGGGTATGTCTTTCTGATGTCCAATAATTCAACTTATGTAGCCCATCCCTTATCGCGATTACTCGGAAAAACGTTTATGGAAATTAACCAGAAAGAAGAGAAACTCCATAAGGTGTCTGAAAAAATACGCAATGGCGAAAGTTTTAGCCTGACAGCAATACACAGTGATACAAAAGAACGGATATACGCGTCCATTGCCCCGGTTCATATTGCAGGAACAGATACTCCTTGGTCTTTGGGCATACTGGTCCCTATAAATTCTGTAATGGCCAAAGCAAAAAAAGTAACTTATCGGACAATAATAGGGGGCATATTTGGAATTGTTCTACTTTCCTTAATCGTAATTCTAGTAGCACGGAACATTACCAATCCGATTAACAAAGGAATACATTTTGCCCAAAAAATAAGTAACGGGGAACTGAACGCACATATAGACCTGAAAAGCAGTGACGAAATAGGTCAAATGTCGGAAAACCTGAAAAACATGGCAGAGAGAATTAAAGAAATCGTAGGACAAATGAAGGACAGTGCCCATAACATTAAAACATTTAGTGAAACTCTTTCAAATGAATCCCAATTAATTTCGAATGGGGCCAATCAACAATCAGAAATTTCAAATCAAATAAGTGCATCTGTAGAAGAAATGTTTGAAAACATTAAAATAAATTCTGAAAATGCATTCCAAACAAAAAAAATCTACCAGGGAACAATCGAAAACCTGAATGCAAATTCTAAAGTTGCCAATAGGGCCCTGGAATCAATGAAAGACATCATTGGAAAGATTTCAATAATAGGTGATATTTCATTTCAGACCAACCTTTTAGCTTTAAATGCTGCTGTTGAAGCTGCCCGTGCCGGAAAACACGGCAGAGGGTTCGCCGTTGTTGCTTCAGAAGTGCAAAAACTTGCAGAACGAAGCAGAAATGCCGCTGAGGAAATTGATAAACTTTCAAAAATCGGTATAGAGAACTCCGTTAAAAGTGAAGAACTTTTTCACACACTCATTCCAGAAGTTGAAAAAACATCAGGGCTGGTTCAGGAAATTACCGCCGCAAGTAATGAACAAATGACAGGGGCAGAGCAAATTAAATCATCAATGACACAGTTGATGTCTATTGCCGAACAAAATGCCGATTATTCAAGTGAGCTGATAAAAAAAAGTGCCTATTTTGAACAACTTTCAGAACAGCTTTTAGATATCACGAATTATTTTAAAAACTAGAGTGGTAAGTATTAAATCCATTCATTTATTTCAGCCCTCTTTTTCTTTTCTGCCGTGTAAAAGTTTTTCTCCGTGGCCATAGCCATGCTTTGCGAATTTTGCCTTACAAAGGGAGAAAAAGCAGAATAGTTAAAATGCTATTCCACTATTTATGAACACACAGTCAGTTTCTGTTTGATTTGACAAATTTGAATGGCCGCCTTTTTTTATGTCCGCTTGATCAATAAAAAAAACCGGACTCTTATTAGAAAGCCCGGTCTGAATATATTTGTTAGAATTACTGATTGATTATTTTTTCATAAGAAACCCATCGACGGTTTCGGCAGTCTTCCTTCCGGATGCCAATGCACGTACCACAAGACTAGCCCCGGATACTGCGTCTCCGGCAGCAAAAACCTTGGCTTTGCTTGTTTTCATGTTTTCATCGATCACAATATTTCCTCTCAGGTCATATTTTAATCCAAGTTCATCGGCAAGCCCTTCATGTATACAATGCACAAAACCCATTGAAAGAAGTACCAGTTCCGTTTCAATTACCCTTGTGGTCTCAGGCTTTTCAATCATCTGGTATTTACCGTTCTTTTTGGTCCATTCAACTTCAACGACCTCAGCACCTTTTAAGTTTCCTTTTCCATCAGAAATAAGCTTCTTTGTATTTAATGACCATGCCCTTTCACATCCTTCCTGATGCGATGAAGATGTTCTAAGCGTGTTTGCCCAATATGGCCATGGATTATTCTCAGCCCTGTCTTCTGGCGGTTTTGGGAGAATCTCGATTTGAGTGACCGACTTTGCCCCGTGACGTACCGAAGTACCAACACAGTCAGATCCTGTATCTCCTCCACCAATAACTAGAACATTTTTACCATGTGCCGAAAGCCTGTCTTTATCCTCAATTTTAGCCCCGGCAACAACCCTGTTCTGCTGGGCTAAAAAATCCATTGCAAAATGGACCCCGTTAAGCTCACGGCCTTCTACTTCCAAATCGCGGGGTTTCATTGCTCCAATGGCCAGGACTATGGCATCGTTTCCTTTCAGGAGATCTTTTCCTTTTACATCTACCCCAACATGGCAACTGGTTTTAATTTTAAGGCCTTCTTCTTTAAAAACATTTACCCTCCGCTCAATTACGGCTTTGTCCAGTTTGAAATCCGGAATCCCAAAACGCATTAAACCGCCAACTTCTTCGTCTTTTTCATAAACAGTTACTTCGTGCCCCATGCGGTTGAGCAATTCGGCACATGCCAGTCCTGCAGGTCCGGAACCAATTACAGCCACCTTTTTTCCGGTCCTGTATTTCGGTGGACGCGGTTTTATAAAACCTTCTTTGAAAGCTTTCTCCACAGTAGCACATTCGTTCTCACGAATGGTTACAGGCTGCTTATCTATATTGAGCGTACAGGCATGCTCGCACGGTGCCGGACATACACGCCCGGTTACTTCCGGAAAGCTGTTGGTCTGAGATAAAACCTCTATTGCTTCCTCCCAGTTGCCCCGGTATATTGCATCCTGCCACTCGGGCATATTATTGTTTATCGGACAGCCCCATTGACAAAAAGGAATTCCACAATCCATACAGCGTGATGCCTGGGCTTTACGGTCTTTTTCGTCCAGTATTTGTTCAACTTCACTATAGTCTTTTGTCCGTTCATGAGCCGGTCGATATCCTGCTGCCTTTCTATCTATTTCTAAAAATCCTTTCGGGTTTCCCATGATATATATTTTTAGTTGTTAGTAGTTAGTTATTAGTAGTTAGGGTTCTTTTCTAAGAACTAATTACCAATCACTAACATCTTTTTTATTAATATTGAAAATGAGGTTCGTCCTCTGTTTCTTTAATTTTGTTTTGTATTTGTGCCAGTTTTTGTTCCTCCAGAATTTTCTTGTATTCAAGCGGAATTACTTTTACAAACCGTGGCAGGTACTCATCCCAGTTAACAAGGATTTTTTCGGCGAGCTCGCTATTGGTGTATTTATAGTGATCAGCAATCATTGTTTGCAGTTCACGCTCATCATCCCGGTCTTCAATAGATCCGAGTTCAACAAGCCCTTTGTTACAGAAGAAATCAAAATCTCCGTCAACATCCAGAACGTAAGCAATTCCACCACTCATACCGGCAGCAAAGTTTCGTCCTGTTTTTCCCAAAATAACAGTTCTTCCACCCGTCATGTACTCACAACAGTGGTCTCCAACGCCTTCGATTACGGCTTTTGCCCCACTGTTCCTAACACAGAAGCGTTCTCCGGCTACCCCCTGAATATATGCTTCTCCGTCCGTTGCTCCGTAAAGCAGGGTATTACCAACAATAATGTTTTTATCCGGCCTGAATGTAGAACCTTTTGGTGGTACAACGATAACTCTACCACCGGACAAACCTTTTCCAAGGTAGTCGTTTGAGTCACCCTCAAGGAAGAAGTTGACCCCTTTTACAAGGAAAGCCCCAAAACTTTGTCCTGCCGAACCTTTAAATTTGCAGTTTAAGGTAGAATCGGGCAATCCTTCTTTTCCATGGTATTTGGTAATTTCGCCTGAAAGCATTGCGCCAACAGTTCTGTTGGTATTTTCAATTTTCTCTGAAATCCAGATTCTTTCTTTATTCTTAATGGCCCGTTTCGCCCGTTCAATTAAGTCATGATCCATTACATCTGAAATTTTGTGCTTTTGCGCAACACAGCAATGCGTCGCGTGAATCTCTACTTCTTTAGGACGGTACAGGATTTTTGAAAGATCGACGGTTTTAGCTTTCCAGTGCTCTATGTCTTTTCTCATCTCGAGCAGATCGGTACGTCCAACAATATGGTCAAATTTCCTAAAGCCCATTTCAGCCAGAATTTCCCGAATTTCTTCTGCAACAAACTTAAAGTAATTCACAACAAAGTCCGCTTTACCGTTGAAACGCTTACGTAATTTCTCATCTTGAGTGGCCACGCCTACCGGACAGGTGTTCAGGTGGCATTTACGCATCATTACACAGCCCAGGACAATTAAACCGACTGTTGCGAAGCCAAATTCCTCGCCACCCAGTAAGCCAGCATAAACCACATCGCGGCCATTTTTTATTTGTCCATCAGTTTGTAGTTTCACCCTGTCACGCAGGTTATTGATTACCAATGTTTGCTGTACTTCCGAAATACCAAGTTCCATTGGAAGTCCGGCATGTTTAATTGAACTGGCCGGACTGGCCCCGGTACCCCCTTCGCAACCACTGATTGTAATACTATCGGCAAAAGCTTTGGCAACACCTGCTGCAATTGTACCAACACCCCTTTCAGAGACAAGCTTTACATTTATTTTAGCATTAGGGTTGGTGCATTTCAAATCGAAGATTAACTGAGCAAGATCTTCAATTGAATAAATATCATGGTGTGGGGGAGGGGATATAAGGGTAATGCCCGGGGTCGAGTTTCTTACCTGAGCGATTATCTGGTTTACTTTATGACCAGGCAACTGGCCACCTTCTCCCGGCTTGGCGCCCTGTGCTACTTTAATCTGAATTTCATCGGCATTCACAAGGTAGTTGGTGGTTACACCGAAGCGTCCCGAAGCAACCTGCTTTATGGCACTTCTGGCGGATGTTCCATCTTCACGCTTTTTGAAACGTTCCGGGTCTTCTCCTCCCTCGCCGGTATTACTTTTTCCACCGATTTTGTTCATTGCAACAGCCAGGGCTTCATGGGCTTCTTTGCTGATAGAACCGTATGACATGGCCCCGGTTACAAAGCGCTTCATTATTTCCTCTGCCGGCTCAACTTCCTCAATCGGAATTGGGTTGAGTTTCTTTATGTTTACGCACCCTCTTAGGAAGTGCGGTTTGCGGTTATCCTTTTCGACAGTTTCGCTGTACTCTTTGTATTTTTTATAATCGTTGGTACGGGTTGCCCATTGAAGAAGTCCTATTGATTCGGGGTTCCATCCATGTTTTTCACCGTTTTCGCGATAGTGATATATCCCTGCGGACTTAACCGTTCCATTTTCAAGCGGACTTTCCTCAAATGCTTTTTTATGTGGAATCAGCGTTTCCCTGGCCAGCTCATCCAAACCAATGCCGCCAACTCGAGAGTCTGTTCCGGAGAAGTACTTATTTACAAGCTCACTGTCTAATCCGATGGCTTCAAAAATCTGGGCCCCATGATAACTTCTCAGGGTTGAAATACCCATTTTGGAAAGTATTTTAAGTAGCCCTTTGTTTATTGCTTTGTAATAGTTGGTTCTGGCTTCAACATAGTCAACAGAGATTTTACCGGTGCTTGCCAGTTTTTCCAGAACGGCGAATGCTCCGTAAGGGTTCACAACACTGGCTCCAAATCCAACCAGTAATGCAATATGGTTAACTTCCCGCGCTTCGGCTGTTTCTATAACTAAACCGCATTGCATTCTTTTCTTTGTCCTGATTAAATGATGATGAACAGCAGCTGTTGCAAGCAATGAGGGTATTGGTGCCAGGTCTTTCGTAATTTTCCTGTCGCTTAAAATCAGGAAGTTTATTCCTTTATCAACCGCTTCCTCTGCTTTCTGGCACAGCTCATCAAGTGCCTGTTCCAATGCTTTTCCAGGATTTTTCGAATTGGCATCGAATAAAATCGGGATATCTATATGATTAAAGTTTTCCTCTTTAATGTTACGCAGTTTGTTCAGGTTGGTATTAGATACAACCGGCGCTCCAAATTTTATCTGGCGACATTGTTCTGCCGACTCAAAAAGCAGGTTTTTAGAAACCGAACCAATATAGTTTGTCAGCGACATGACAAGCCCCTCACGAATTGGGTCGATTGGAGGATTGGTAACCTGTGCAAATAATTGTTTAAAATAGTTGAATAACCGTTGTGGTTTATCTGAAAAGACAGCTAAAGGAGTGTCGTTGCCCATTGAATGCGTGGGTTCCTGGCCGTGTTCACCCATGGGTTGAAGAATAACTTCTAAATCTTCTTTCGTGTAGCCAAAAGTGTTTATGGTTGAATCGTATTTTTCGTCGAGCTGAGAACGTACTCTCTTCTTTACAACAATATTATCCAGATCAATACGGTTTTCGGCCAGCCATTGTGCATATGGGTTTCTATCTGACAACTGGTGTTTTACTTCCTCATCGGGGATAATAATTCCCATTTTGGTATCAACAAGCAGAATTTTTCCGGGACGCAGGCGTCCTTTTTCCCGAATATCTTCTGCAGGGAATATCTGGACCCCGACTTCTGATCCCATTACAATTACATCGTCTTTTGTAATTACAAAACGGGAAGGGCGTAAACCATTTCTGTCGAGTGTACCGCCAATATAGCGCCCGTCGCTGAAAACAACCGAAGCAGGTCCGTCCCAGGGCTCCATTAAGGTTGACTGGTATTCGTAATAGGCTTTAAGGCTTGGTGGTATAGGGTTTTTATCGTTCCATGATTCGGGAATCAGCATGCTTAGTGCCTGTGGAAGTGATTTTCCTGTTAGAACAAGGAATTCCAGGGCATTATCCAGCGATGCTGAATCACTTTTATCGGGCTCAATAATTGGGAAAAGTTTCTCCAGATCATCACCAAATAAATCGGATTTCATAATAGATTCCCTTGCAGTCATCCACATCCTGTTGCCTTTAACGGTGTTAATTTCCCCGTTATGGGCAAGGAAACGGAAAGGTTGGGCCAAGTCCCAGGTTGGGAATGTGTTTGTAGAGAAGCGTGAATGGACAAGGGCGATTGCACTAGTGATGTCTTGATCCCGTAAATCAACAAAGTAGCGCCCCACCTGATCCGGAGCAAGCATTCCTTTGTATATCATTACCTTTGATGATAAGCTTGGGATATAAAATGCATCCTTATCTTTTATGTCGGATTCCCGAATTCTTTTCTCAGCCTGTTTTCTGGCTATGTATAGTTTACGTTCCAGAATATCCTGCTCGGGATAATTTCCCCTGACAAAAAACTTTTTAATATATGGCTCTGTTGAGCGGGAAATATCCCCTAATACCCTGCTGTCAACTTTTACGTCCTGTATTTCGAAAACAGTAAGGCCTTCGTCTTTAATTGTTTCAATTAATATTGATTCACATGTTTTTCTGGCTTTCGTTTCTCTGGGAAGAAAAACGAGCCCGGCGCCATATTTGCCCTCTTCTGGTACATTAATACCTTTGGCAATATAATATTGGTGAGGAAGCTGTATTAAAATACCCGCGCCATCTCCTGAAACATTGTCGGCGCTTTCCGCGCCACGGTGAGTCATATTTACCAATACCTCAAGCCCTTTCTGGATAATGTCGTGCGATTTAACTCCTCTAATCTGTGTTACAAACCCGATTCCGCAGTTGTCGCGTTCATTTTTCGGGTCGTACAATCCTTGCGGTTTAGGAAATCCTTTTACCATCTTCTCTATCTGTTTTTCTAATTCTTTCTAAGTATTCTCATTAAAATAAAAAAGCCATTCTTCAATTGAGAATGGCTCGTATGCTGTTTATCCGAACACCATTCTCTTTAGCATCCGTTGACTATCTCACAAAATTTATTGTATAATATTTCTTTTGGCATGTATAATTATTTATTTGCAAAGATAGCATATTTAATTGTAAGTTAAAACATATTATGGCTTATTAACGCCAATTTATTCCTGTTAATTTGTATAAAAACAGTAAGTTTTGTATATTCATACTATTCTCTTTCATCTATATCTTCATAATCTACGCGCCCATAAATATTTTTGTAGGCGGGACGTATAATACGTCTGGAACTGAAGGTAACTTCTTCTAAACGGTGAGCGCACCATCCGGCGATACGGGAAACCGCAAATATGGGAGTATACAGTTCTTTAGGTATATTTATACATCTATATACAAACCCTGAATAAAAATCAACATTTGGACAGATCACTTTTACATTTGAGCTCCCTTTATATTTAGCAAATACTTCGGGTGCCAATTCTTCAATATGCTCGTACAGTTTAAATTCATCCATTTTACCTTTTTCTTCTGCCAGCTCGCGGGCTTTTTCTTTTAAAAGGACAGCCCTTGGATCCGACAATGTATAAATAGCATGTCCGATACCATATATTTTTCCGGAACCATCGCCAGCATTCCCACGGAGTATCTTTAGAAGGTAATCTGCTATTTCACCTTTATCGTTCCAGTCTTTTACATTTTTCTTAATATCCTTCATCATTTCAATGACCTGAAGGTTTGCCCCACCGTGCAAACTTCCTTTTAAAGAACCTAATGCTGCAGCAATGGCCGAATAGGTGTCGGTTCCGGCCGAGCTAACTACCCTTGTGGTGAACGAAGAATTGTTCCCTCCTCCGTGCTCGGCGTGTATTACCAGGTTCAAATCAATAATATCTGCTTCAAGCCGCGAATAATTTTCACCCTTCAGCATGAAAAGAAAATTTTCTGCAGTACTCAGGCCCGGATCGGGATGACGGATAACCAAAGACTTTCTTTGATATGAATGGCGCATCCCATAGTACGAATAGGCTGTTATAACGGGGAATTTTGCAATTAGATCAAGCGATTGCCTGATGATGTTTATATGTGCCTGATCTTCCGGCTTATCATCCATGGTATATAAAACCAAAACAGACCGGGCCAGCATGTTCATTACATTCTTACCCCGTAACGAAAGAATCATGTTTTTAGTAAAATATGAAGGCAAATCCCTGTGCGAACTCAGGTAAGATGTGGTTGCCGCAAGTTCTTCTTTGTTGGGCAACCGGCCTGTAAGCAGTAGATAAACGGTTTCGTCAAACCCGTGTCGGTTATCTCTTTGAAACCCTTTCACCAAATCATAAACATTAATGCCCCTGTAAAATAACTGTCCATGGGACGGCTTTATCTTTTCCTCTTCCTTTTCATAGCCAACCACATCCCCTATGTTAGTAAGCCCCACCAGTACACCAGAACCATCCTGATTTCGCAGACCTCTTTTTACATTGAAACGATTAAATAGTTCCTTATCAATTTGTGAGGAATTCTCCGAAAATTTATCCAGATCTTTTAAAAAATCCATATCTCATTTGTTTTATGGGGTCAATACTATCATGTGAAATGTGATTTTTGTCATAATTGGTTTTAAAAATAAACCAATTTTATCTTCCCCCGAAATTTTACTATTCTATTTTCACTTAAGTTATCTGTGAAATTTATCTGAAATCAGACTTGAGTGTTGATTATTAGCTTGTTGTATGCTAAAATATAAAACTGATCTTTTATGAAAAGCTTCTGCAAAAAGGTAAAAACTGATTTTCGCTTATTCAACTACTTTCTGATATTAATCATCTGAGTACAATTACTCTCTGATTTGTCCATTACCGAACACAATGTACTTTTCTGAGGTTAGTTCCCGAAGCCCCATTGGTCCGCGCACATGTAGTTTTTGGTTACTGATACCCATCTCGGCCCCAAGGCCAAATTCGTTACCGTCTGTAAACCGTGTCGATGCATTTATATAACAGGCTGCGGAATCAACCTCGTTTAAGAACTGCATCCCGTTTTCGTAGTTATCTGTTACGATAGCATCTGAATGGTGTGAGCCATACGTGTTTATATGTCCGATAGCTTCATCGGTGGAGCTAACAAGTTTAACAGAAAGTATTAAATCAAGGTACTCGGTTGACCAGTCTTCGTCTGTCGCTTTTTTTATCCCGGGTAATAAGGAGTTGGTTTTGTCGCACCCCCTTAATTCAACTTCCGCCTGGTCAAACTCAGATTTCAATTCTGGTAAAATCTCTTTGGCAATTTTTTCATGAACAAGAAGTGTTTCCATGGAATTGCAAACCCCCGGACGTTGCACCTTTGCATTAAAGGCAATTGAAACAGCCATTTTCTTATTAGCGAATTCATCGATATAGGTATGGCAAATCCCAAGATCATGACGTATTACAGGAATAACAGAGTTTTCTTCAACAAAACGGATGAGGTTTAAGCCTCCGCGTGGTATTATTACGTCAATATATTCTTTTAACTTTAACATTTCCTTCACGCTTTCACGATCGGTACTTTCAATTACTTCAACGGCATTAGCCGGTAGCCCGGCTCTCTCCAGCCCTTTTTTAATGAGCCCGGTAATGCAAATATTTGAATTAAGAGCATCGGATCCACCTTTAAGAATAACTCCGTTTGCTGACTTTAATGTAAGCGCGGCTACCTCGATACAAACATTCGGGCGCGATTCGAAAATAATTCCAACCACACCTAAAGGCATTCTCATTTGCCCAACTCTCAAACCATTAGGTAAAGTATTCATCCCGGTAATCTCACCTACCGGATCTTTTAGTTTAATCACATCCTCCAGGACTTTAATCATGCCGTCAATGCGCTTATCGTTTAAGGTCAGCCTGTCGACTAAAGCCTTCGACATGTTTTTTTCTGATGCATTTTTAAGGTCTATCTCATTTCTCTCTTTTATCTCCGCCCTGTTGCTGTCAAGTTCTTCTGCTATATACCTTAGCGCAAGATTTTTCTGTTCGGTATTCAGTTTTACCAACTTTCTTGTTGCTGCTTTTGCACTTTGTGCTTTTTCAAGGATTGTTGTCATAGCATTATATTTTAAAGTTTATCTCAATTGGTTTGAGTTGTGATTTGAACTTTCCATCCCAGGTTATCCGGATATAAAATGTGTCCCTATTTCTTTTCCATCAATTATATCGTAAACAATAGTCGGTTCATCTCCATTGGTTATTATGGTGTCTATCCGTGACCCAAATGCAATTTTAGCTGCTGTAATTTTAGTTATCATCCCACCTGTTCCGAATGAACTACCTGCGCCGGCAGCTAACTTCTCCAGTTCAGGTGTTATTTGGTCTACCGAGCGAATTATTTTAGCGTCCCTGTTTGTTTTCGGGTCGGCAGAATATAAACCATCAATATCACTCATTAATATCAGTAAATCGGCATGAATCAGTTTTGCAACCATGGCAGATAAAGTGTCATTGTCCCCAAATTCGATTTCGTCCGTAGAAATTGTATCATTCTCATTTATTATAGGTATGATTCCCATTTCCAGGAGTTTATTGATTGTATTTTGAGCATTATTATGCCTTTCCGGCTGTGTCATTACATCCTTTGTGAGCAGGACCTGGGCTACTACCTGATTGTTACTGTCAAAAAATTTCTGATATATTTTAACCAGCTGGGCCTGACCAAGTGCCGCCAATGCCTGCTTCTTTGCCAGTTCTTTAGGGCGTTCACTTAAATTTAACCGTCCGGCACCTACCCCAATTGCTCCTGAAGAAACAAGTACAAGCTGAAATCCTCTGCCCCTTAAATTGCTCAACGTTTTAGTAAGCCGTTCCATTCGTTGAAAGTTCAACCTTCCATTTTTGTACGAAAGAGTTGATGTTCCAACCTTTACAACAATCCGCCTGCTATTTTTGAATTCTTCCCTTGTCATTGTTTATTCATATTTGAACTTCATTTTCTTTAGAGCACATGGAAAAGCATACTCTGTTTCACCCATGTCATTTAATTCTTCGCAAACAGCATCAAGTTCATAAAACAATTGTTTCTCGTTTTTAACAAGAGCGGCGTTCATATTGTTCCTGGGTTGAATTATATAGTCGCCATTTTCATCTGTCATAACCAATATGATGTCTGCCTTACATATGTTGGCAACATTTACAGCCAGGGGATAATTGTCATCAAGTTCAATGTCAGATTTTGAGACAGCGTCATTTTCGTTGATTATTGGGATAATATTCATGGATAGCAGCGTCTCAAATGTGTTTTGGGTATTCTCTATCCTGAAGCCGTTATTCATGATATCAGAAGTTAACAGCACCTGCGCTACCATTTGGTTATACTGGTCAAAATATCTCTGATACAGTTTTATTAATTCAGCCTGTCCAATAGCAGCTGCAGCCATCAGGCCTATTACATCATTATCGTCAATTGTTAATGACAGTTTGTCTGCCCCCAGAGCAATAGCTCCTGAAGTTACTAACAGTAGTTGTTTTCCGCTATTGTGCAGGTTAGACAATACCATAGCCAGCCGGTCCATTTTATCGTGGTCCAGCTTCCCGTTTTCCGATAGCAACGTTGCTATTTCTATTCGCACAACTATTCTTCCCTTCTTCATAAAAATAAAACTACGGTGTTAATAGTTTCTTTTCAGCATCTGATACTTTTTCAAAATTAAATCCGGCAAATATAACCTGAAATTTATGACTTATATCATCATTGCATAAATTTCCTATGCTTCCTTCGTGTGAATGCTCTACTTTTTTTTCCGGATTAAATTCATCTTTTTCTATCGATAAGCCAATTTTTTTATATGCTTCCCGGAATGGTACTCCCGTTTATTACCTCTCTGTTAACCTCTTCAACGCTAAAAAGATACTTATATAAATCACTGTCAAGGATATTATCTTTTACTTTGATTTTAGTTATAATAAAAGCTGCAATATCAATGCAGTCAATGAGGTAATCAAATGATTCAAGGTAAGTTTCTTTTATGATTTGCATGTCCCTAAAATATCCCGAAGGAAGATTGTTTGACAGCAAAGTTATCTCATTCGCCATATTCTGGACTTTGTTGCACTTTCCTCTTAGAAGTTCGAAAACATCGGGGTTCTTTTTGTGCGGCATAATACTTGAACCAGTGGTAAATTCATCGGGAAGGCTGATAAAGCCAAAATTCTGGCTCATGTAAATGCACAGGTCATATGCCATACGGGAGATTGTTGATGCAAAATTGCCCATTGCAAAAGCAACATTGCGCTCTACTTTACCCCTGCCCATCTGTGCGTAAACTACATTATAATTTAACTGCTCAAACCCTAATAATTCTGTTGTGAACTGTCGGTCAATTGGGAAAGAAGAACCATAACCTGCGGCTGAGCCCAGAGGGTTCTGATTGATAATTTTGTATGCTGAAAGAAGCATTTGCATGTCATCGCTAAGACTTTCGGCATAGGCTCCAAACCAAAGGCCAAATGAAGAGGGCATTGCAACCTGTAAATGTGTATAACCCGGAAGCAAAACATCTTTGTATTTATTGCTCAGTTTTATAAGTTCTTCAAAAAGTTTTTTTGCCGATACAGCCAGTTCAAAGACCTTGCTTCGGGAAAACAACTTTAAGTCCAGCAGCACCTGATCATTACGGGAACGGGCACTGTGAATTTTCTTGCCTACATCGCCAAGCCTCTCTGTTAGTATTTTTTCGACCTGTGAGTGAACGTCTTCTATCCCTTCCTCAATACTGAATATTCCCTGTTCAATTTCACCGTGGATATGGACCAGTTCTTTCTTTAAAACCTTTAATTCCTCTTCTTCTAACAGTCCAACTTTTTGTAACATTGTTGCATGTGCAATCGAGCCAATTACGTCATGTTTGGCAAGAAGCAGGTCAAGTTCACGGTCACGTCCAACGGTAAAAGCTTCTACGAGCTTGTTTACATCTGTTCCTTTATCCCATAATTTCATGATAAACCCAGGTATTGGTTTTTAGTAATTAGTTATTAGAAATTTAACGAATGCCTAATAACTAATTACTTACTACTCTTTTACACGATTGATTTTCCTTTTTGCTCTAATATGGCATTATGTGCCATTAGGCGGATTGCATTTATTTTAATGAAACCGGCACTGTCCTTCTGGTCGAACCCTCCTTCGATATCCATACTGGAAAGTTCTTTGTCGTAAAGAGAACTAGGAGACTCCCGTCCGTCAATAATCACATTTCCTTTATACAAGGTTATGTATACAATTCCATCAATATATTCCTGGCTCTTATTTATTGCAGCCATAAGGAAATCCATTTCCGGGCTGAACCAATAGCCATTATAAACAATTTCGGCAAATATTGGGGAGAGCATATTTCGTAAACGAAGTACTTCCCTGTCCATGGCAATTCCTTCAATATCCTGATGGGCCTTCATCAAAATTTCACCGCCCGGGGTTTCATATACTCCCCTTGATTTTATTCCCACGTAGCGGTTTTCAACCATATCCAGCAGGCCTATTCCGTTTTCACCACCAACTTTATTTAAATAGTTCAGTATATCCAGAGGTGTTTCTGCTGTTGTATTATCTTCGTTATTTACAACTTTTATCGGCTCCCCGTCTTTAAAGTGGATTTCTATCCGGGTTTCCTTATCCGGAGCATCCATTGGGGTAAGCATTTTTGTCAGAATTTCTTTATCGAACTTATATTTAGGGTCTTCCAGTATTCCGGCCTCATGACTGATATGCAGAACATTGTCATCTTCGCTGTAAGGTTTTTTCAATGATGCTTTTACCGGGATTTTCTTTTCTTCTGCATAATTTAACATATCAGTCCTTCCTTTAAATTGATCAAGAAATTCCTGCATTTTCCATGGTGCAAGCACTTTGATTTTAGGATCCAGTGCATAATACCCCAACTCAAAACGGACCTGGTCATTTCCTTTTCCAGTGGCTCCGTGAGAAACGTAAGCTGCATTTTCTTTATGGGCAATTTCAATATGCTTTTTTGCTATTAAAGGGCGGGCTACTGATGTTCCCAGTAAATATCTTCCTTCATATACCGCATTTGCTTTTATTACTGGAAAAATGTAATCTTTCACCAGTTCTTCCTGCAGATTTTCTATATAAACTTTCGTTGCCCCAATTTCAAGTGCTTTTCTCTTTACTTCCTCGAAATCATCTTCCTGTCCTACGTCGGCAACATAAGCAATTACTTCATAACCCTTATCAATTAGCCACTTAAGAATTACCGAGGTGTCAAGGCCACCACTATAAGCCAATACAACCTTTTTATTTTCCATTTTTACTATTTTTAATATTTATTGAATACACTCCCATTCTGACTAAAAAATAATTTTAATCAGTTAAAATGAACATGAACTTAGCGCGGCGATATCACGAAGTTTTTTTAACATTCAAAATTGACTTCGTCGGGCTCTTCGTTGGGGTTTACCGGGAATTCCATCTGACACTTAAAAAACATGGATCAGAGGAAATTACCCTTATGATCTTCTATTTACTGTTTACTTTGTTTTTAAGTTCCGGGATAATTAAAACGAGCGCATTAACTACGTCTTTTTCAGATACGTTGTCATGGGGAATAATTAAAATAGTATCGTCCCCGGCAATTGTTCCAATTATCTCAAATGGAGATGCTTTATCTATTAATGAAGCAATACTGCTTGCATATCCGGGATGTGTTTTTATTACTCCTAATTGATTTGCAAACTGAATGGACACAAATCCTTGTGCGGCATAGCTTTCCGCAATATCCTGACCAGGGGCGATATGATAATCCGGCAATTCATATATATATCCTTTTTCCGGATCAGAAATTTTATTTACTTTTAAAAACTTTAAATCTCTTGAAAGTGTAGCCTGGGTATAATTTAACCCTTTGCTTTCAAGCATACTCAACAACTCCTCCTGACTGGAGACTTTATAGTTTGAAATAATATCTTTTATCGCTAAAAGCCTTTCAGTTCTGTTTCCCATCTGAATATATATTCATTATTATCGCAAATCTATTCATTATTTAGAGATTTACAACAATAATAATGTAAATAATTTGTATTTTTGGGCCAGTTTAGGATAAAACAAGTTTTAAAAACGCATGGACAAATCAATAAAAAAAGCAGTTGTACTAGGGTCAGGAGCATTAAAAATCGGAGAGGCCGGAGAGTTTGATTATTCGGGTTCACAGGCATTAAAAGCTTTGCGCGAAGAAGGTGTGTATACGGTATTAATCAACCCCAACATTGCTACTGTTCAAACTTCAGAAGGAATTGCTGATAAAATATATTTTCTTCCGGTAACCCCGCATTTTGTGGAGAAAGTTCTGGAAAAAGAAAAACCCGATGGAATCCTGCTTGCTTTTGGAGGCCAGACTGCCCTGAATTGCGGAACAGAACTTTATAAAAGCGGGGCCCTCGAAAAATATAACGTTAGAGTTCTGGGCACTCCTGTTGAGGCCATTATGAATACAGAAGACCGCGATTTGTTTGTAAAAAAACTTGACGAAATAAACGTTAAAACAATAAAAAGCATAGCCGTTACTAATGTTGAAGATGCAACAGAAGCTGCTAAGGAAGTGGGTTACCCTGTTATTATCAGGGCTGCTTATACACTTGGCGGACAAGGCTCCGGTTTTTGTAATAATGAAGAAGAACTGAACAAACTTGCAGGAAAAGCTTTCTCATATTCGCCTCAGATTTTGGTAGAGAAATCGCTTAAAGGCTGGAAAGAGGTGGAGTACGAAGTTGTACGGGATCGTTTTGACAACTGTATTACGGTCTGTAATATGGAGAACTTTGATCCTCTTGGTATACATACTGGTGAAAGTATTGTTATAGCGCCATCGCAAACCCTTTCCAATTCAGAATACCATAAATTGCGTGAATTGGCAATAAAAATAATCCGGCATATTGGTGTTGTTGGAGAATGTAATGTACAGTACGCCCTTGATCCGCATTCAGAGGATTACCGGGTAATTGAGGTGAATGCGCGTTTATCTCGTTCCAGCGCCCTGGCTTCGAAGGCGACAGGATATCCGCTGGCTTTTGTTGCCGCAAAGCTGGGTCTTGGTTATGGTTTACATCAGCTCAAGAACTCTATTACCAAATCAACCCCGGCTTTATTTGAGCCGGCCCTTGATTATGTGGTATGCAAAATTCCACGCTGGGACCTTAACAAGTTTATTGGTGTTTCCAAACTGATTGGCTCCAGCATGAAAAGTGTTGGCGAAGTAATGGCAATTGGACGGACGTTTGAAGAAGCCATTCAGAAAGGGTTACGAATGATTGGTCAGGGAATGCACGGATTTGTGGGCAACAGGGATTTGGTTTTTGAAGATATTGACAAAGAACTGCAGGAACCCACGGATATGCGGATTTTTGTTATCGCATCAGCTTTTGCAAGCGGTTACACGGTAGAGCAAGTACACCAACTGACAAAAATTGACCATTGGTTTTTAAATAAACTTAAGAAAATATACAGCCTGAAAACTGAACTAGAAAAGGAATCTTCTTTGGAAAATATGCCCCAGGATCTTTTAAAAGACGTAAAAGTTGCAGGATTTTCCGATTTTCAGATCGCCAGGTTTATTTTCAAGGATGAAGATGACTATATGGAAGACGGACTGTTAAAAGTCCGGGAGTTTAGAAAACAGAAAGGGATTATTCCTTATGTTAAACAAATTGATACTCTTGCAGCCGAATACCCCGCGCAAACAAATTATCTCTATCTCACATACAGCGGAAGCAGTCATGATTTAAACTACGATGGTTCTGATGATTCTGTTATTGTTCTGGGCTCAGGGGCCTACAGAATAGGAAGTTCAGTAGAGTTTGACTGGTGCAGTGTTAATGCCCTGAATACAATAAATAAAGAGGGG
Organism: Bacteroidales bacterium; assembly: GCA_965230395.1. GTDB lineage: Bacteria > Bacteroidota > Bacteroidia > Bacteroidales > UBA10428 > UBA10428. The sequence goes on along the minus strand of CBDDKV010000001.1, from coordinate 109,841 downwards.
TACCGCTCGGTAATGATAAATTATAACCCGGAAACAGTCAGTACAGATTATGATATTTGCGACCGGCTTTATTTTGATGAGTTAACGCTTGAACGCGTTCTTGACATTATTGATCTTGAAGTTCCCAAAGGGGTGATTATCTCTGTCGGGGGACAGATTCCAAATAATCTTGCAACCCGACTGGACAAGTGTGAGGTAAAAGTTTTGGGTACTTCACCTGAAAACATTGACCGCGCAGAAAACAGACATAAGTTTTCAAGTATGCTGGACGAACTGAAAATTGATCAGCCAAGATGGAAAGAATTAACAAGCATTGACGCTATAAATAGTTTTATTGATGAAGTGGGTTTCCCTGTATTGATCCGTCCTTCATATGTTCTTTCCGGAGCTGCCATGAATGTTGTATCTAACAAAGATGAACTGGGACATTTTCTGAAGCTTGCTGCGAAAGTTTCCAAGCAATATCCCGTAGTGGTCTCAGAATTTCTTCAGCTGGCCAAAGAAATTGAAATTGACGCGGTAGCTAAAGAAGGAGAACTTGTAGCTTATGCAATTAGTGAACACGTTGAATTTGCGGGGGTCCATTCCGGAGATGCAACCATAGTTTTTCCTGCGCAAAAAATTTATTTTGAAACCCAGCGACGTATTAAAAAGATAAGCCGCCAAATAGCAAAGGCTTTACATATTAAGGGCCCTTTTAATATGCAATTCCTTGCAAAGGATAATGATATAAAAGTTATTGAATGTAACCTGCGCGCCTCCCGGAGCTTTCCATTTGTTTCAAAGGTGCTTAAAACCAATTTAATAGAACTGGCAACCCAGGTAATGCTGAACAAAGAAGTAGAAAAACCGGACGCCAACATCTTTGATATTGATTACATAGGTGTAAAAGCCCCACAATTTTCATTCTCCCGTTTATCTAAGGCAGATCCTATTTTAGGGGTAGATATGGCTTCTACAGGAGAAGTAGGCTGTATTGGCGACGATTTCTATGAAGCTGTTCTGAAGTCAATGCTTTCGGTTGGCTATACGTTTCCAAAAAAGAATATTCTACTTTCAACCGGACCTATGCGTTCAAAAGTGGAATTATTGAACAGTTGCCGCATGCTTTCGGGCAAGGGCTACAACCTTTTTGCCACCAGGGGCACAGCTCAGTTTCTTGAAATGAATGGTATTGAAGCAACGGTTTTGCACTGGCCGGATGAAGATGCCAAACCCAATACCCTGGATTACCTTAAGAATAAAATGATTGATTTGGTTATCAACATACCAAAAGACTTAACTTCGAGCGAATTAAACAACGATTATATTATTCGAAGAAGCGCAGTCGATTTCAACATTCCCCTTATTACGAATGCACGATTAGCCAGCGCCTTCCTGGTAGGTATATGTAAACATAACCTTGACGATATTCTTATAAAAAGCTGGGATGAGTACAGAATGGAACCAAAAGTATTCTAAGCTGGTTTATCTAAGGGCAGACGAATAGACAAGAGCGTAACTTACATTTAATATAAAACTGTTTTAAAGTTGTTATCTTGTCATTTTAATATATGTGTTTCCAAAAGCAAGGAGGGTTTCCAAGCAGGATTTTATATTGGGAAGTTGCTGTGAATTAACGCATAAAAAATCTGCTCAATGAAATTTGAATGGTTAGATATAGCAAAAAGATTGCAATCCATTGCTCAGGCCGGATTAGAATATGGTCACGATAAATATGATCTGGAAAGGTACCAGATGGTTAGGGATATTAGTGTTGAAATTATGCAACATCATACCGATGCGCCGCTGGAAAAAATAATCGAAATTTTTGCAAACGAGAAGGGCTACCAAACCCCAAAAGTAGATGTACGGGCTGTGGTGTTTTTAAACGGAAAAATGCTTATGGTACAGGAGGAGTCTGACCACAAATGGACTCCGCCCGGCGGTTGGGCAGATATTGGGTTTACCCCTTTTGAAATAGCCGAAAAAGAAACTGGGGAAGAGGCTGGCATTAAGGTCAGGGCTGTCAGATTATTAGCTGTTTTTGACAAAGTCAGGCATCCACACCCACCTGATAAATACCATGTTTATAAATTATTTATTTTGTGCGAATACCTGGACGGTGAGTTGAAGGCTGGAATGGAAACCCTTGATGTTAAATGGATCAGTAAGGAAGAAAAGCTAAGCCTTTCACCCTCAAGAATTACCCGTGGACAAATAGATATGATGTTTGAATTTTTGGAAAACCCTGACAAAGAGGTAATCTGCGATTAACCCGGAACCTTGTCAGGTTGGATATATCCCTTTTTGGCCAGGAGGCGCTGTATGTCAATCTCTTATCAAATTGCTTATGCTACCTTGTCGTTATTTTAAATAGGAATATTTATGTTAAAACGCAGCGAACGAAGTGAAACATTCTCATGATCCCGATTTATGGGAGAGTAAAGGCATGAACTGAAACGGTTCGGGGTTCGGTTTAGCCAATTCTCCGGGTTAACATCAGAATTAAATCTATATTACTGGAAATAAACTTTTTAAAAATTTGCTCCTTAGTAAGCTTTATATAATTTTGAAAATACCCTAAATGAACCGGCATACCATTTTTTCCTAAATTGTAACACCATATTGTTAATTTTTGTCTAACTTTTAATACAAAATTCATTTTAGATCCGGCCGCCATTTGTTTATCAGATTACCCAATCTTCTCTATGAAGATTTCATGGTACTATGAGTGAAGAGTGTTATTAAATTTGTACTTTGTATGATAGAAATTATGGACAGAAAAATCTTTAACAAGGAATCAGTTGTCGTCTCATCCGGATTTTTCATTCTCAGTTTTTTCTGGATCCTCCTTTCTGACAGGTTATTGCTTTTTTTTATAAAAGATCCGGTTAGAATAACCAACTTTCAGAGCTATAAAGGTTGGTTTTACGTTGCAATGGCTACCGTTTATGTTTTCTATCTGGTAAACCGGAAAATCCGCCAAAAAGATAAGCTTATTTACCTGCTAAATAAACAAACGCAATGGCAAAATATCCTTTTGTCCAATATCCCAAATATTAACGTAATACTCTTCGACAAAGATTCCGGTGTAATTTTAATGCAGGGAGGTGAACTCTTGTCCCAGGCAAAAGAGAAAGATGAGAAGTCGCTTGATAAAATTCTTACTTTTGAAAACGAAAACCAACTGATAAGTTATTCAGCCATTAAAGCAGATATTCTTAATGGTAATACAGTAAACCTAAAGTTCCAGGATAAAAAAAGCAGTTTTTTAATAAAAGGCCGGCCAATATTAAACGATAATGAGCAAATAATTGCCGGGCTTCTGGTATACATAAATACCATGGAACATGCAAAAGTTCTTGACCAACTTGAAGAAGAGAAAGAAAAGTACGCCACGCTTTTTAATGAATACCACACAGTGAACCTGGAATTAAAGAGAAGTTATGAGGAGCTTATATCTAAAAACTTCAGCCTGAAGGAATCCAAAGAACGCTATCAGAATTTCTTTATGCAAAGCACGGATGCCATATATAGGATAGACTTTGACAGGCCTTTGGATCTAAGGTTTTCACTTGAAGAACAAAAGCAATACATATTAGAAAATGGTTTTTTGGCCGAATGTAACCCGGTTTATGCGACTATTTATGGTCAGGATAGTTTTGAACACCTGCGAAATACGAAAATTTCAGATTTACTTAATATTCAAACTATTCAAACCTACTTTATACTATTCGAAAACTTGGTGAGGAACAACTACAAAATAAAAAATATTGAAACAAATGAGCCTTTGACTGATGGGAAAGACAGGTTTTTCCTGAATACAATGATTGGAATTATTGATGATAGCAAATTAGTCAGAATTTGGGGGACAAAAACCAGCATAACACAGCTTAAGCAATATGAAAAAGAACTGATAGCTGCCAAAAAAAGGGCAGAAGAAAGTGATCACCTAAAAAGTGCTTTTCTGGCTAATATGTCCCATGAAATAAGAACACCGCTTAATGGAATAATTGGGTTTGCCGAATTGTTGTGCCTTGATAACCTGGAAACCGCACAAAGGCAAAAATACGTTCAGGTGGTGAGGACAAGTAATAATCAATTGCTTCAAATAATTGATGATATTCTTGATATTTCCAAAATCGAAACCCATCAGCTTACTATTTCGTTATCGGTATTTTCATTAAACCAATTAATGAAAGAAATTAACGAGTATCTTACCACTGAACTTAAAGACAGAAGAAAAACGATTGCCACAAAATGCCATATCTCGTTTAATGATAATGATGATTTAATCGAATCGGATAAAGAGCGGCTTTTTCAGGTCATAACAAATCTTCTTAACAACTCTGTTAAATTTACCCGTAAAGGATTAATAGAATTCGGATACAGGCAGTTAAACGAAAGTAATCTTGAGTTTTTTGTTTCCGACACCGGAATAGGCATACCCAATGAAATGCACGATAAAATTTTTATGCGCTTTAAACAGGTTGAAGATTATTTTACCAGGACATTTGGGGGTACAGGATTAGGCCTGGCAATTTCGAAAGGGATTGTTGAACTGCTTGGAGGAAAAATTAAGGTTAAATCGGAACTGGGGGAAGGTGCTGTTTTTAAATTTACCATACCCTTTAAAAAAGCCATATAACGATCATTAAATTTGAAGAGCAGGAAGAATCTTTTTCGGATGGGGACGGAATAGTAATTAGAAAATGCGAGATATCTTTCTATCTGTAAATGAGTGAAAAGGAATTCTGTTGAATAAAAAAACGAGCAAAAACCAATAATAAAATTCGCCTACGATTTGGAAGATTGTCTCAGGTAAAAAAAAGCAATTATAACTTTAATAACTATTTTTACAAAATTTCCTAAAAAATCAGTTTTATGTCAGAACCAGTATTATCATTCAGAGAAGAAAGAAGGTATGAACATCAAATAGCTTTGGAGGGAATAGGAAGAGAGGGGCAGGAAAAGCTTAAGCAGACTAAAATTCTGGTGGTAGGTGCAGGAGGAAAAGGGACATCTGCGCTAAAAAACCTCATAGCTGCCGGTGTTGGCCATATAGGAATTTGCGATGACAAACTCATTAAAGAAGAAAGTCTCTGCCGGCAATTTTTGTTTGGCGACAACGATATCGGAAAGCAAAAGGCAATCGTTTCAAAACAGTATCTACAGGCGCGAAACCAATTCACAAGTATTAAAGTTCATAATATTAAGTTAACAAAAGAAAACCTCCATCTTTTTATTGATAATTATGATTTACTGATCGATGCCACAAATGAATTTGATACCCATGTCTCTATCAGCAATGCAGCACAAAAGTCGAAAAAACCTCTAATACTGGGAACAATAATTAATAATAAATCACTCATCAGGGTGTATAACGGAAACGGAAATAACATAATTGATGATATATTTCCCAATAATCAACCAACTGAGACAAAGGATCCAGATATCTTTACTCCCACTGTTGTCATTAACTCAATAACAGGGACTTTTTTGGCGAATGAAGCAATAAAATTAGCCCTCGAATATCCTTCGCCACTTATTGATAACATGTTGATAATTAATGTGTCTGACTATTCACTTACACTTCAGCCTGTTTAACAAAATATTAATTGTGCCTTGAACAGCTTTTAACGTATTATGTGTCTGTTTTACTGATGTTTATAATTGTGAATAACTTTTGTCCATATCGTAAATTTTAGTAAAAGTTAATGATTATTTTAAGCAAAGTTTTTGTTTGTAAACTATCTATGTTTAAATCTCTCAGATACAGGCTTTTACTCTGGTTTGTGCTGTCCACACTAGTGATTTCATCGCTGGCATTTGCGTTATTTCAAATCCACAAAAGCAATAAATCAAGCATCCAAACCATATCAAATAACGTCCAGTTCTTTAGATATCAGTTTCTTAAGGATCAAAGCCACATCGCTGGTTTTCTTTCGACAGATATTTATAACCCTGAATTTTATCAAACCGGTGAAAGTAATTTCTTAAATGATCACTACAGATTAATTACGAACATTGATAGTTGTTTTGTAACATGCTTTAGCCAGAAAAAGGCTAAATATCCGGAATTGGATAATGCAATGCTTACTATCCGAAACATGTATGCCCATTATTGTTTCCTGTTTGACAGCCTCGTTTTTAATATGTACAAAAGAGGCTTTAAAGAATTTGGGTACAGTGGTATACTGGCAGATAACCTGGACAAAATACTTCAGTCGGGCACTCTTTCTGCAAATGAGCTGATACAACTAAAACTACTGGAACAGGAGTATTTGCAACACCCCGATACAACACTGGCAAAAAAGATATATACGCTGTGTAACCATTTCAAAAAGACTGTTCATGAAGACAACCTCATTTCTTCAGAACAAAGAATAAATACCAATCATTATATTCAAAACTACCTGCAAGCGTTTGACTGTGTAACTGCGTTGGATCAAAAACTGGAATTTGAATCGGGTTCCGGGTTAAAACGTAACCTGCTGCGTACAGGAAACCAATTGGAACATGAAATCAATGAATTAATCCGGGAATCCGAAAAAGTTGTTAAGTTTCAAATGGCGGGGCTTAACCGACTTTTCATGATTTTTGTTTTTGTGCTAATCGGGATATCATTTTTACTAAGCCTGTATACCTCGAAACACCTTGTTAAGCATTTGGAACATCTGACATGTTATATTTCATCTTTGACAAAATCAAACTTCAACCAGAAAGTAAATATAGACCTAAGGCACGCTACAAGCGAAATTTTTCAGATATATAAAGAATTTAGAAACATGCTTGCCGAACTCAGGATAAGAGAGAAGCAAAGAGACAGGGCCTTAAAAAACTCAGAAGACAATCAGCAGAGATACAGGGATTTATCCGATTTACTCCCGTTATCGGTTTATGAAACAGATAAATTGGGCAACCTGACCTATGTTAACAAAGCATGGTATAAAACATTTGGATACACAGAAAAAGATTTTTCAGAAGGAATAAACCTGATTGAAATAATCAACACCAATCATAAAGGAGGGCTTCTGGGATATTCGAAAGTAGAAAACAATGACTATATAGCCTTAAGAAAAGACGGTTCAAAATTTCATGTCACAGTGTATTCCGATATAATTAAAAAAGGGATCCGTGTTACAGGAAGAAGAGGTATAATAATTGACGCTACGTTAAAAAACAATTATATCGAAAGCCTGAAAGACAAAACAAAAAAAGCCATAAAATCGGACAAGTATAAATCATCTTTTCTGGCCAACATGTCGCATGAAATCCGGACCCCTATGAACTCAATTATCGGGTTTTCAAATATGCTGTCATCCAGAGAAGTGCCAGAGGAATTAAAGAAAAATTTTATTGGCCACATTCAATCAAGCAGTGAAATGCTGCTTAATCTTGTTGATGACATTATTGATATAGCCAAAATTGAAGCAGGTCAGTTAAAAATTAAAAAGGAAGATTGCTCCCCTAAAACAATTATAAGTGACCTAATAGAAAATTTCAATGTGTATAAAGAAAGAATTGAGAAACAACACATTGAACTTAACACAAGCCTTCCGGAAGGAGATATCAAATTCAGGACCGACGGGTTCCGGCTTAAACAAATACTTACAAATCTCGTGAGTAATGCTATTAAATTTACCGAAAAGGGTTCTGTAGAAATAGGTTTAAACGTAAAAAATACCCGGATGCTTGAATTTTATGTTCAGGACACCGGAATAGGGATGTCAACAGAAGAAATTCAGACCGTATTTGAGCGATTTAAGCGCACAAAAATGTCGGAAGACAAAAACATTAGCGGAACCGGTTTGGGCTTGGCCATTTCCAAGAATCTTGTTGAGATGCTTGGCGGGAGCATGTGGGTATCGAGCCATCCCGGAAACGGGACAAAATTTTCTTTTGAAATTCCATATCTCAGGATAAACACTAAAATATCGGGCGAAACCAACAAAAAAGCGGATCCTAAAAATTATAATTGGGAAGGTGCGGCCATTCTTGTTGCCGAAGATGATGAGAAAGGCTATGCTTACCTGAAGCATCTACTCGAAATAACCGGGGCGAAAATTATTCGCGCCAAAAACGGAGTGGAGGCCTTAAATGCTTTGTCTTTTAATACCAAAATAGATTTGGTACTTATGGACATACAAATGCCAAAAATGAATGGGCTTCAGGCTACCCGAAGAATTAAGGAAAAATTCCCGAACCTTCCGGTAATTGTTCAAACAGCCTTTGCTATGGAAGAGGAGCGCCTCAAATGCCGGCATGCCGGTTGTGATGATATTATATCCAAGCCAATTAATCCCGACCACTTACTTGAAAAAATTGCTCAATTTATCCCTTCAAAAGTAAAGAGAAATTCAACGAATGTAGTAATTTCGGGCACTCTTAAACAAGAGATTAAACTACAACACCCATCGCAAAAAAATTAAGGTATGAGATTATTACTAATTAGTAATTCCACAAATAAAGGAGAGGAATATCTGGCATATACCCTGCCGTATATTAGCGAATTTGTAAAAAGCAAGCCCACGAAAGCTATTTTTATTCCTTTTGCAGGAGTATCAGTTTCATGGGACGATTACTATAAAGCGGTTAAAGAAAAGCTTCAACCAACCGGTATCGAATTGTCTTCCCTTCATCATTCAGAAAACCCTGAAGAGGCAATTAATAATGCAGAAATGATAATTGTTGGCGGAGGAAATACTTTTAACCTGCTAAAAACAATACAGGATAATAACCTTTTGGATCTAATCCATAATAAAGTATTTAACGGGACCCCGTATATTGGTTGGAGCGCAGGTTCAAACCTGACATGCCCTACCATAAAAACTACAAACGATATGCCTGTTGTTGAACCTCAGTCGTTTGATGCATTAAACCTGATACCTTTCCAGATTAACCCACATTATACGGACGAAACAATCCAACAGCATGCAGGTGAAACAAGAGAAATGCGTATTAATGAATTTCTTGTGGCAAACCCTGAGATAAAGGTGGCGGGGCTAAGAGAAGGAACAATGCTCCTGATTGAAAATGACTCCGTAAGTTTAAGAGGTAACAAGCCGTGCAGAATATTTACATATAAGCAGGAACCTGTTGAACTAAAAACAGGGGACGATTTCTCTTTTCTGATGCAATAAAAATTCATTATCAGAGATTATATTCATATGAAGCCTAATGAATGGTAAATACAATATCGTATTTGCGAAAATCAGGATGGAAAGGTTTAAATTCTCACTTTATAAAAAGGAAATACAAAAATGAGGCTAATCAGCTTCAAAAAATACTTGGTCATACTAGTTTCCGTATGGCTTGTTATCGTTCTTGCCGGGTTGATTTTCAGTAAATCAATGCAGGGAAAAATTATCGACATTCTTTCGGAACAAACCGGAAAACATTTAACCACCGAGATCCATATAAGAAAAAGCAATATTCATTTCTCTGTTTTTAAGAAATTCCCGCATGCCAGCGTAGAATTAAGAAATGTTTGCTTTAAAGTCCCTGCCTCGGTAAATCTGAATAATTGCACCCCCCTTAAAGGAGACACATTACTATTTGCCAAAAGCCTTTATCTGCAGCTAAACCTAAAAAGCCTTTTAAAGAAAAATTATGAACTGGAGAAGATCTCTGTAAAGGAAGGGTTTATTCAAATACTGTTAGATAATCAGGGTAATAGTTCACTTGAAATAATCAGGGAAAAAGAAACTGTTGATACCGCCTCATTTATTACGAACATTAACAGTCTTTCTATTAACAACCTAACAATATTTACCTCTGATATAAACAACCAGTCGCAAACAGAAACTTTTGTAAATCATGGAACAGCTTCCGGTGTTTTTTCCGGACAGAACTTTTCGATAAAGATTAAAACAAACGGTAAAATTGTAAAGTATAGTGCAAAAGGCCAGGAACTAATGCCACAGCAAATCTTTGCAATTGACACCGACATAAAATATTCTAATAAAAGGTATACGATTAAACGAGGGGCTTTTAAGCTTAGCAACATCCCTTTTACAGTAATTGGAAATGTTACCCCGGGGAAAAACACCCTGGTTGATTTGATTTTTTCGGCCAAATCGGTACCCCTGAAACAGATCGATAAAGCTATCTTAAGAGGGCTTCTTGGCGAAAGCGGGTTCGAACCTAAGGGAGGAAACCTTAATATTCAGTCGACATTTATTGGTTATACCGGCTATAAATTACCAGCTATAAAAACCAGTTTTACAGTAAGAAACGGTAAGGTCTTCGATTCGCACCGAAAGCTTCTGTATGAAGATATTTATATTACAGGAAATGCAGATAACGGAAAAAAACGCTTGCCTAAAACAACAACAATCAGAATCGATTCATTTGCACTACGAATAGGTTCCAGTAAGCAGTACGGGAAATTAAAAATACAAAACCTTATTCAGCCTTCCTTATACGTGAACATGAAAGGAAATATTGACGTTACAAACGTAAAAGGACTCATAACCATCCCGGATATTACAATTAATGAAGGTACGATGAGGAATAATATTGCCATTTCGGGAACCATTATTAAAGATTTGGAAAAGGATAACAATATTCTGGATAACCTAAAAATATGGGGAGACTTATCTATTGATAAACTGGGAATATTCTTTGAAAACTATAAAATTCCGTATGCAACTATTACCGGTGATATTCGGATGGACAAAAGCTTTTCTCTTCAATTTGACAGTCTGAAGGTCAAAAGCGGGCACTCAGATATCTCTATTTCGGGCAAATTGTCCCATTTTCTAAAAAAAGATGGTATACCTACATTCAGGGGTAATGTTTTCTCGGATTATTTTCTTGCCGACGACTTTATTACCCCCTCTACCTCGACCACAACCAGATCAAGAAACGTTAATTTTCCCGATTCGGTAATTGTTGAAGGTTCTTTGACGATGAAAGAGTTTACATTTGGAAAGTTTATTACCAGCAATGTAAAAGGAAATATTCTGTACCGTAATAAGAAATTAACATTAAATCCCTACTCTATGGATGGCTTCGAGGGCAGTTTAAGGGGTGAACTTTCTATTTCTCAAAACCCTGCGGGAAATGTAAAAATGACCACTAATGGTACCCTCAATCACCTAAACATAAAAAAACTGTTCGACGGGTGCAATAACTTTTCTCAGGACATAATAAACACAGAACACCTGGGGGGAAAAATATCCGGTAATGTTTCTTTCTCATCGGTCTGGACAAATAAATTAGAATTAATTCCTTCTGAACTGATCAATCAAAGCAATATCGTCATTATAGATGGAGAACTCATAAATTACCAGCCTCTGATGGGGTTATCCAGGTTTATTGATGTCGAAGAATTGAGCCACATAAAATTTGAGAAACTGGTAACAGGAATATCTATTCACAATGAAAAAGTTTTTCTCGACCAAACAACGATAGCATCTTCGGCGATAACATTTGATGGTTCCGGAGTTCATGGTTTTGACAACAAGTATGAATACCGCCTGCAGCTCGGATTGTCGGATATTTTATGGAGAAAGGCCAAGAAAAAGAGAAACAAAATAACCGAGTTTGGATATGTTGTTGATGACGGCGTTGGCCATACCGTTCTTCCTCTCGTACTTTCAGGAAAAGGTACAAGCTTTGATGTAAAATACGACAGAAAGACAGCTAGAAAATCGTTTAGAAAAAAACTATCGGAAGAGAAAAAAGAACTAAAGGAACTTTTTAATTCTAAAGACACAGCAAAGGAGCTTGAACCTGAACCTATTCTTATTGAGCACAGTGAAGAGGAAGAAATTACCAAAAAAAATATTAATAAAACCGATTCCGGAGCTTATAAAGTACAATCAAAAGAACATACAATTATCTGGGATGACAGTCCTGATGAGGAAGAAGATTCCTTGTAGATTTACGTTGAAATGTTCCCTGCGTATAAAATATGAAAGAAGTAAATGGATACAGCCATGATAACAATAAAAAGACCTGCTTTATCTTGTCCCGGTGATATTTACGCTTAATTTCTGCAAATAGGATAATAAAAAACTGTTCTGAATATAGTACCGATCAAGACAACCTGCATAGTTTACCGAAACGTTTAACCAAAAACCTGGATTTATTGCAACAATTGATAAAAATGAATATCTACAAGAGGAAAATACATTTCAAGTACTTATTGCTAACCGGGGCAATTCTTATAGGCTTTAGTTCTTTATGGTACACGAATAACCTGGTTAAAAAACTGGAAACAGAAGAGCAAAAAAAGGTAAAGCTATGGGCAGAGGCTACCAGTCTTGTTGTCAATCCCGGAGGTTTGGACAGCCTCTCGCTTAATTTAGAGGCACAGTACTTTGAATTTGTTGTGAAAGTTCTTGAGAATAATGAAACTGTTCCGGTTATAATAATTGACGAAAACGATAACCTGTTTCATGCCCGGAATATCGATAGCGTTAAAATAAATAACCCGAAATACCTCAAGAGGCTGATAGAAAAAATGAAGGAGGAGTGTGAGCCCATAGAAATCAATATGAAACCTATTATTGAAGAAACACAATATCTTTATTACACACAATCCACTATTCTGGTTAAACTTACGTATTACCCTTTCGTTCAGTTACTTGTCATTCTGCTCTTCATCCTGGTTGCTTATTTTGCCTTCAGTTCATCACGCAAAGCAGAACAGAACCAGGTTTGGGTCGGACTGTCAAAAGAGACAGCTCACCAGTTAGGGACCCCGATTTCTTCACTGATGGCGTGGATGGAGATGCTCAAACTACAGGATACCGATGAACAGCTTGTTGAGGAATTTGGAAAAGATGTAAACAGGCTGGAAAAGATTACTGAACGTTTTTCAAAAATAGGTTCAAAGCCAATTCTTAAACCGGCTGATTTAAACGAAATAGTTGATGACGCCATAGATTATCTTAAAACGCGTTCTTCAAAAAACATCGACTATCAGGTATCTATGCCGGAAGTGCCGGTGGTTGTTCCCGTTAACGCGTCTTTATTTGAATGGGTATTAGAAAATACCTGTAAAAATGCTATGGATGCAATTGATGGTAGGGGCACTATAAAGATATCCATCATTGATAATGAAAAGTTTGTTTTTGTTGATATCTCGGATACCGGAAAAGGTATTCCCAGAAGTAAACATAAAACCATATTTAAACCAGGCTATACAACAAAAGAACGGGGTTGGGGGCTTGGTTTGTCCCTTACCAAGAGAATTGTTGAAGAATACCATGGCGGGAAAATATTCGTGTCCCATTCTGAACCCGGTAAAGGAACGACTATAAGGGTAATTTTAAACGTTAAAGTATAGTTTCGTGATGTGTTCCTGACTAACTCTCATTATTAATCATTATGCCCCTTAATTTACTTCCTATTCGAATAGTCTGGTACCTGGTTGCTGGGTAAAATATATTCATTTAATCCACTAGTGTCAAGTCATACGTTTAATGGCGGAAGGGATTACTCCCTATCGTCCTTGAGACCGCTAACGCTAAGTTCCTTCGTCGTGCCTCCCCGGAATGACGTCATACGATATTGAGGGACGAAAGAGAAGCAACCGATGCCATTTTAATGGGAGAGCTCACCGAAGGTAATCTGTACACGTCACTTTACTGTTGACATGACACTAGGTAAACGCTATTTTTTTGTGTGGCTTAGTAAAAAATGCCAGGACAACGCTTTCATAATCAGGAAAAACAAAATATCTCCCCAGACAGGCACCATGGTTACCGACATTTTCTTATAGTCGTCATTTACAAATAGATAAATCCACTAACGCAACCAAGGGAATGATTGAAGCATCATAAATAGCGAATTATGTTTTACAAAAACCCAAAAATCCATGCGTACAACAAAGTTAATTTTATTACTCCTGGGAACATTTTTGATTAGTGGTTACTACCCGGTAGAGACAGATGAATTTAATCAAAACTATTCGCCCGTTTTAATGACTCGTGAAAATCTGGAAAAATCAGTGAAGTATTCTTCACCAAAAGAAATGAAAAACCCCGGAAAAATCTATTTAAAAGATGATTTGATTTTTATCGTTGAAAAATTCAGGGGAATACACGTAATTAATAACAGCGACAGGACAAGTCCGGTAAGACAAGGGTTTATTAACATACCCGGCTGTGTCGATTTGGCAATAAAAGGGCAAAGTTTATATGCCGATAATGCCGTAGACCTGGTTACTATTCGGATTAATGATTTGGGCAATGTTAGGGAAACAAGCAGGGTAAAAAATACTTTTCCGGAACTTACCCCTCCCGGATATGATTATGTACCCCATCAGTACAATGTGGAAAACAGGCCAAAAGGTACCATAATCGTTGCCTGGGAAGAAAAATAGTACCGAGTCTTATAAAAAACTTAAAAATCATTCAATAATGAAATTTCATTCTATTATAATAGTTACAATAGCAGTTCTTTTAGCATCCTGTGAAGATGGGAGTTCTGATTCAGCCGGAGACGGTGGTTCAGGAAGAGGTGGATCAATGGCCCGCTTTGCTGTTTCCGGGGATTATTTGTATACCGTTTCAAATAATAACTTAAGCGTATTTGATATAAGAAATACAGAAAGCCCTGACAAAGTAAAAACAGTAGCTATTGATGCCTTTGTGGAAACGATCTTCCCTAAAGACACCTTGCTCTTTTTTGGAACACGGACGGGGATGTTAATTTACGATAAAACCAATCCGATGGCTCCCAGATATATTTCCAAATATGAACACATATATAGTTGTGATCCGGTAATTGTTGAGAAAAACTATGCATTTGTTACCCTGAATTCGGAGTCTCTCTGGTGCGGAAGAGGTAATAACAGGCTGGATATTATAGATATAAGTAATTTGTATAAGCCAGTGGCTGTTGCAGAACACCAGATGGAATCACCACGCGGACTGGGTATGGATAAAAACACTCTATTTGTTTGTGATAATGGGCTTAAAATGTATAATGTTGGGGATTTTAAGAACATTAAGCTTATGCAAAAATTTAATGCAGATGGATATGATGTTATTACGGATGATGGTTATCTGATTATGATTGGGGAAGATGGTTTCTATCAATATAGCTATACACAGGAAAATATAGAGTTACTATCATCAATTTTGGTTAAAAATCAGATTTACAACTAGATAATACAATGACACAACAAATGAAAACAATAAAACTTGCAATACTTTTTATAGTTGTATGTTCGGGTAATTTGCTTTCGCAAGATGAAACTGTAGAGGAATTTAAACCTGGATTTTGTGTTTCAATATTACCACAATATGCATTCGTCGGTACGTTAAAATTAGAGTTCGATAAGAGAGTTGGCAATACACAAAACTGGATTTTATTTTCGCCCAGTTATACGTCAAGTGAAAATGATGAAGCGTGGAGTTTCAATTATAACAGAAGAGTTGGAGCAGGGTTAAACATTTCGCACCGTTATTATATGAGTAACCTTGAAGAAAGGTATTTATTATATCTGCAATATGGGTTGACGTATAATTTTACCCGGTTAGAATATGAAGGGGCGTTTTGGACAAACTCTGATTTTGACGGTATTGACGTTATAACTGCTTCTTCTGAAAATATTCATGATACTCACCATAAGTATGGAGGTGATTTTATAATTGGGGTGATGTCTACTACAGCATTAGGAATTGACAGGTTACTTATAGATATTTATATTGGAGTTGGGTTCAGAGAATCTTCTTCCACCACAACAGGTGAGAATATACAAACAAACAAGGGGGATGGGATATTAAGCCCTTCGTTTAAGGGAATTTTACCATTGGCCGGGATTAGGTATGGAATTACATTTTAACAGATAAACCAAAGAGTTCAAAGAAGATTTATTCTTTGGACTCTTTCAGGCTTATTCTATTATATTTGGCGGTTTACTGCTTCTTTTCTGGCAGGATCAATTCGTTCATCACAATTTCAGTTGTATATCTTTTTTGCCCCTGTTTGTCCTCATAATTGCGGTAAACGATACGGCCTTCCAGGGTAATTTTATCTCCTTTTTTCAGGTATTTTTCAGATAATTCTGCAAGGTTCCCCCAAGCTACAATATTATGCCATTGTGTGTCCGTTACTTTTTCTCCCTTTTGGTTTTTATAGTTGTGTGAAGTAGCAAGTGAAAACTTTGTCAGTTTGTTTCCATTTTCTGTCTTTACGGTTTCTGGTTCCATTCCTAAATTTCCGATTAGCTGTACTCTGTTCCTTAAATCTTTCATAATATTAAAATTTAATTGTTATAATTTGTTTAGTATGTTCAGTTTACATATTGTGTTTGACTGACGATGCAAACCTACAATGGGGAACAGAGTTTATTCGGTTGTTAAACGTTTGTAGTCGCTTATTGTCGTTTGTTAGTCGTTTATAAACGGATAAGTTGCTAAAAATAAACAAGAAAAGAGTTTCGGGTTGTTATGGGAAATACTTGGTTTTTAAATGAACGTTTGCATTGAAATTCAATATTGAAGGCAAATTGTTATGAAATAAAAAAGGGAGACTTTTTACATCTCCCTTAGCTTACGTGATTAGTAACTATTTCTATGTTTTAGAGAAAGTTCCCTACTTTGATACCAAAGTTTATTGTTCTTGGCTGACAAGGGCCATAAATGTACCCTGCGTCACGGTATTTGCCGCTATCATGACGTTCCTGTGTCTGGTTAAAGATGTTTTTCACTCCGGCGTAAACCTTCAGTTTTGTATTTCCTGACAAAGTGAAATCATAATTAACCAGGAAGTCTGTTATTAAAAATTGCTCGGTTTTTTCAAGTTCTTCACCTACAATTACGTCCCCTTCTTTAATTGTTCCTTCTGCCAGATATGTTTTATGGTCTTCCTTTGATAGGCCGAAATGAGGGGTATACATGGATCCGGTATAATTTAACGATACAGTGGTACTAAGTTTCTTGGTGGCATTCCAGGTAAGTGTTGCATAGCCATATTGATCCGGGGAGCGGATGAATTTTTTAGTCAGGCTGTTATCTTCTTCACCCCATTGTTGTTCCTTTTCATACTCACTTTGCTGTAAGGTAAGGCCTAACTGAAAATCAATTACATTAAGATAATGGGTGTGATATTCAATATTGACACCCATTACACTGGCACCATCTTCAGCATTTACTCTTAAATACGCCCAGTTACCTTCATCGTCAAGTTCGTAGAATTCGTCAGCAAAAGCATTCTGAAGTTGTGTGTAGAAACCTTCAACAAGAAAATCGCTAATGGTAGAACCTAAAGTAAAATTAGTATTTAAAGATACGGTATAAGTATGGGAAGTTTCCTGAACCAGGTCTTCGTCATTTAAGTGTATTACCCTTTTAGCGTCAACCAATTCAATATGCAAATCTTCATTAAATACCTGAGGAGCTCGGTATCCTTTTGCATAACTTGCTCTTAAACGCACATTTGGGGTAATTTTATATAATGTGCTTATCCGCGGGGCAAGAACACCTTTACTGACATCGTCTGCTCTTTCCTCTTTATTTCCATTCTTATCCTGTACAATATAGTTATCATATCGTAAGCCTGCAGATAGATTTATTTTATTGGTTTTCCAGTCCTGCTGAACAAAAGTTCCAAATGTGTTAACGGTCTGGTCTGTAAGAGTTGTATTTGTTTCTTCGCCAGCACCTAATTTAATATCTTCAATTTGGTTATAGTTATTGTCGATACCAAAAACGGTTGAAGAAGGGGCAAAAAGTAGCCTATCTGCATTCAGGATATACTGAGCACCAACAGAGCTTGTAAAATCGTCTGTTTTTCCATATGCATTGGGATCCTGTTCAGCCCCGTAGTAGGCATTCCTTTCAACTGTTTGTCCGGCAGCATATACGGTAAGTTTGTCGTAGTTATCACTGGTAAATAGGTCAAATGCTAAATTACCACCAGTTACTGTATGTTCCACTTGCTCTGCTATATCAGCTTCGTGAGCAAGATGATCAAGTTTGTTTCCTCCACGACGGAATTCATTAATTCGGTAACCGTCTAAAGAAATTTTGCTTTTATTTCCTGGTTTGTGATATACGTTAAAACCAAAGGTTGTATTCTCCATCAGTACCGATTCGCTATAATCATCTCCATTTTCATCATGGGCTTCACGATCACGTAACATAGCGTAAATATAAGCTCCGGTTTTCTGATCATCACTTACTACTGAAGCATTTGCATTAAACTGTGCATCAGCAGCGGGCTCTGTATCTCCATGTTCGTTACCAACACCAATTAGTCCGTAGCGCCCATCAACCATAAAAGTGTTATGTTTTGGCTCTTTGGTGATGATGTTAACCGTACCTGCGATAGCGTTGCCTCCAAACAGGGCAGATCCTCCTCCACGAACAACCTCTAAACGTTCTACCATACTTGCAGGGATTAGCTCTAAACCATAGACACCGGCAAGTCCGCTAAATACGGGACGACTGTTCATAAGAATCTGTGTATAGGGACCATCAAGACCATTCATTCTTAATTGTGTAAAACCGCAGTTTTGGCAGTTACATTCTGTGCGCAGTCCCGGAGAGAAGCACAATCCTTCTGCAATATTAACCGATTGCGTGTTTGCAAAAAGTTTAGGATTTATAGAGCTCACAATAACCGGGGCTTCTTTTCTGTTGGTCTGGTTTCTGTCAGCACTTACCACAACCTCATCAAGTCCAAGCCGATCGGGTTCCAGGTCAAACTTTATTTCTTTACTGGTATTCGTCGAAACGAACACTTCCTGTTCCTTTGATTTAAACCCTAAACCACTAACAACAACGGTTAAGCTTCCTTCCGGAAGATTGACCAGTTGATAATGTCCTGTTTCATCGGTAACAGTACCTATTGTTGTTCCTTTTACAACAACATTTACAAAGGGAAGGTGTTTTCCTTCTGATGTTACATGGCCATAAATATTTGCGTCGGATTTTGGTTTCTGAGCTGAAACAGAGAGCGTGAATAACAGGCAGTTAATTATAATAAGGAGTTTATGTTTCATCGCTAAAAAAGATAAAAAGAATGTTTTGTATGAATATTAATAAATGTGTTTTTTGAATAAAGTCAGGATCTAATATTCCAGATTTCTATAAGTTTTAAATGATATCCACTTTGATAGTTTAAGGAGGAGACATGAATCTTTAAATAATGGCTGACAATAATTCTCAGGCTATAAACCTGCAACTACATGCTGATATCTTTCAAATTTAGTTTTGCCGGGCAATGCTTGAATTTCATTTTGTCCAAATCATATAATTATGCCTTGCAATAAAGAAAGAGCTGAATTTTTATCTGAAAGAGATTTTAAACCTGATCGATTACATATAAAATACCGGGGGACCTCTTTTTCTTAGGTTATTCGGAAAGGAACTGCAAGCAGAATTACTGGTTGCAATAATTCGGTGAATAATTCTGTAATAAGCGGAAACCGTTATTATTGCACTAAACCCAAAAATAAATATTTCGAATGAGTCTAAGATACAAATCTCTGTTTTAGAGTGTTGGTGAGTATTTGCAGGTTTTGGGGTGTCTGACTTTTTAAATGGATGGGCATGGGTAATTACTTCCCCGTTCGGAAGAATGTGATTGTGTAGAAAGAAAATTTTGTTGAATACCAATAGCGAAAGAGTTATTCCAAGGAATACAAAAGCTACTTTAGGCGATATTTCTTTTACAAAACGTTTCATTCGAGGCTCAAAAATAGAACGATGTCTTTTTTTATAAAATACCTAGATGTTGGGATTTACAGTAAAAAATTAAAAATTTTCGCATGAAATTTGGGCAGACGGGAATTCATAATAACATTCGAATATACGCTGTTAGTGACAAAATGTTTTGATTTACTATTTAAATTATCTGACTTTAACCGTAGCGTTTGTTGTTGAAATATCGTTAACTATTTCCTGAAGTTCGTTTTCTGTGTAGCCCTCGCACTTATCGCTTTTTGATTTGTTTAAGGTCTTTGAGTTTATAAATGTCTGAAGAAATATATTTCCAGAAACCGATGAGCATATGTCTTTTATAGTGTTACTTGTATGATGGGGTTTTATCAGAGTTGTCCTGAACTCATATGCCATACCTGAATTTTCAATCAACTCTTTTGATTCAATAATATCTGACAGCATCTTTTGCTGGAAATCATTTCCTACAATATCCTGGTATTTTTTTAAGCTTAGTTCACTTTTAATATCCATGGCTATATAATCGACCAGCTTATCGGCTATGAGTGTTTTTAACATCTCCGGGTTGGTTCCGTTTGTATCAAGTTTTACTTTTAATTTCAAACATTTGATTTTCTTTAAAAAACATGGCAGGGAACCATGTATTGTGGGTTCCCCGCCGGTGACAACTATGGCATCGAGTAACTGGTAATTTTTAACCAGCCACCCGAAGAAAAACTCCCATGAAATATTGTTCATTGATTTACCCGAATTTTTAACCAACTCGGGGTTATGGCAATAAAAACATTTAAAATTGCAACCCTGTGTAAAAATTACAGCGGCTATATTGCCCGGATAATCAATTAAACTTTGTTTAATAAACCCTCCAATGGGTAAAGAAAACTTTTTGTTTTCCTCTGCACATTCATTGGCATATATATCCCAACAAAGTATCGGAGGGCTTGCTATTTTCTTGTTGTTAAAGGGATACATCTACTTCCTGAATGATATTTTTATCTACTTTTTTATCCACCTTATAAACACCGTTCTTGTCGAATAGTTGCCGGTCGTTATATTCAGCCTGTTTTCCCGAATTCCATTGATCCACGGGCCTTAAATAGCCAACAATTCTGGAAAATACAACACATTCAGTTGTTTTGCCTGCTTTACTGCATTTTGGGCAGGTTTTATGCTCTCCATACAAATATCCGTGGTTGGGGCAGATACTAAAGGTAGGGGACAGGGTAATATACGGCAGGCGGAAGTTATGGGTAATCTTTTTTATTAGCTGTTTAACAGAACTCACTGGTAACTGTGATTCTCCCAGGAAGGTATGAAAGACTGTCCCTCCGGTATATTTAGTTTGTAAGTCGTCCTGGAGCCGTAAAGCCTCAAACAGGTCATCAGTATGGTTTACAGGTAGCTGTGTTGAATTCGTGTAATAAGGTTGTCCGCCGTTTTTAAAAGCTTTTTCATTTGAAACGATTATATCTGGGTATTGCATTTTATCAATACGGGCAAGTCTGTAAGATGTACCTTCTGCCGGGGTTGCTTCCAGGTTGTAAATATGCCCTGTTTCCTCCTGAAACTCTTCAAGTTTTGTACGCATGAAATCCATTATTTTTTGAGCATAATCATGCCCATCGCTATCGGCTATGGTTTCGCCAAGGAAGTTCAGGCAGCATTCGTTCATTCCAATAATTCCGATCGTTGAAAAATGGTTGTTCCAGAAGCAGTTATTTTTCTTATGCAGGTGGCGCAGGTAATATTTTGAATATGGGTATAGCCCTTGCTCTGTAAACCGCTCTATTACTTTTCTTTTAATTTCAAGACTAGTTTTGGCCAGTTCCATCATATGAGAAAGACGGTTGAAAAAGTCTTCTTCTGAATTCGCTTCATATCCTATTTTTGGTAAGTTGATAGTAACCACACCTATAGAACCTGTAAGCGGGTTTGCCCCAAAAAGGCCACCGCCTCTTTTTGAAAGTTCCCTTTTGTCAAGGCGCAAACGGCAGCACATGCTGCGCACATCATCCGGGTCCATATCAGAGTTAACAAAATTTGAAAAATAAGGAATACCATATTTGGCAGACATTTCCCAAATTTTATCATAGTCAGGGTTGTCCCAGTCAAAGTCTTTTGTAATGTTATAGGTTGGTATCGGGAAAGAAAAAACAGCACCATTCATATCGCCTTCAAGAACTACATCGGCAAAGGCTTTGTTAAATATGTCCATTTCAGGTTGAAAACTGCCATAAGTTTCGTCCATCACTTTTCCACCAATAATCACGGGTTGATCTGCGAGTAAGGAAGGAACTTTCAGATCCATTGTGATGTTGGTAAAAGGAGTTTGAAAGCCCACACGTGTCGGAACATTCATGTTGAAGAAGAATTCCTGCAAACATTGCTTGACCTGTTCGTAATTAAGCTTATCGTAACGAATAAACGGGGCAAGATACGTATCAAAATTAGAAAATGCCTGTGCACCGGCAGCTTCACCTTGCATGGTATAGAAAAAATTGACGATTTGTCCGAGTGCCGTGCGCAAATGTTTGGCCGGTTTGCTTTGGGTCTTACCTTCAACACCTCTGAACCCTGACAATAGAAGGTCTTCCAAATCCCAACCAACGCAATAAACGCTCAAAAAACCAAGGTCATGAATGTGAATACGGCCAAGTTTATGTGCATCGGAGATATCCTCGGGATATATCTGGTTTAGCCAGTACTGTGAACTTACAATGGTGGAAATATGCTGGTTAAGCCCTTGTAACGAAAAGGTGGAATTGGCACTTTCTTTTACCCGCCAGTCCTGCAGGTTAATATAATCTTCCACCATGTCAATATTTGAAAAAATCTCTTTGGTATTTCGAATATTCTGGTGTTGGTACCGATAAATTATGTAAGCCTTTGCAGCATCATATTCGTTATTTTCAAATAAGGTCTGTTCTACTAAATCCTGTGTTTTTTCTACAGTAATCGATTCATAAAGAGCAATTTCACTTAACTTGCAAACGACCAGTCTACTATACATTTCTGCCTTTTTTCTGTCCGCTTTGCCAACAGCTCTTAAGGCTTTGAAAATAGCAAATGAAATCTTGTTCATGTCGAACGGAACATGTTGTCCGTTTCTTTTGATAATTGTTGATTGTACTAAAGCTGCATTTTCTTTCATAAAATAATTTTAACGGTTAAAAATTGTTCAAATGCAACTTTCGGATTGAGTTCAGGAGAGTATTTACAGCAACTACTGTATACCTGCCCTTTGCTTTTCGCCCGAAAGCTACGGTTTTCAGATACTGGCAGGTCTTCTGGCTCGTTCCTTGTTTTTCCTCCTTCTCAATCACTTATAGCGTGATCAATGGTTTGTGAAAAAACATTTTTATCCTGATGGAAATAAAAAGTACCTTTTATACCTTATCAGGATTTTATTTTGTTAGTTGTTTCTTGTTTTACCAGGATTGACTAACAAAAATCAGAACTTACAGCTGCGGGGACAGCTCCGGAATTTCAACAAAAGGTTGAGCACCGGATTCCCTTTTAATCCCTGTTCACGAATTTGAATACAGGAAACCAGCAATCCACACTTCAAGTTTACTTTAAAATTATAAATGAATAAAACCAACTTGTTAACAAGAGAATGTCAATGTTGATAAACTACCTGATTTTAGGGGAACTTGTTTGTTAATATTTTAGTTATGCCTGCGTAAATTGATCGTTTGATTGGCTGGTAGTGCGATCACAAAATAAGATACCCTATTTCACACTTCTTTTTCTTTTCTGTAGCGTTTAAATTCTTAAACGTACTATGGCTATGCTTTACAAATTTTGCCAAAAGAAAAAATAAAGGCAAAATAGTTAAAACGCTATATTATGACTACTCAATATAAGTTTTGTTAGAATGTTAAACACAGGCCATAGGCAACAGGATAAATTTCAGGCCCTTGGCCATCAATAAAAAGAGGTGTCATGTAATAGTTGAAATAGACTTTAACCAGCTTGTACCCGGCCCTTGCGGTTACTCCGTACCTGAAAGGCTGAAGGTAGTAATCGTCCCAGTCGGTTTCAGATCGGATACCTCCGTTTTCTGATACTTTGTATTTGGTTTGGGAGGCAAGTTTTAGGCCTGCGATAAATCCGCCGGAAAAGTAAATCCTGTCAGAACGGTCTTTTTTTAACAATTGAAGTTCAATTAATACAGGAATGGTTAAATACAGGGTCTGTAACCGATTCTTTTTTATCGAACCCGAAATGGGCAATGCTTCTATTTGTTTAAGCGATGGGTTTTTTATAATGGAATTTGCATTTGAAAAATGATAATTATTCCATTCAAGTCCCAAACCGGTTAAAGCCCCAAACCGGGTTGAATAAAATGGGATGCTGTATTGCGCAAAGTTGAGGTTAAAATTCCAGGATCGACCTGAATTTACATCCAGAAAATCACTCTCAGAACTTCTGTTTAAGGAAAAACCTTTATCGACGTAATTATTTAAGCCAAACTCAAAACCTGCCCAATGACCCTTAAACTTGGTATTGCTTTTGTCTTCATTTTCTTCCTCATCGTCCCACTCCCAGTCAAAATCAAGTCTTTTATCTCCTTCCTCAAACTCCTCATCTTTCTCTTTAACAATAACAGATGTTTTATCACCATTTTCAATAATTCGCACCTTTTTATTGCCCAGCCTGATATTGATAGTATCTGACTTACCGACAACAGTATCGGGCAGAATGTTGTCAGCATGGCTATAAGCAGTATCACCCTGATTGTCCGGAATAGCTTTCTTAACTTCTAAAGAATCATTTTTTTGTCCCGAAAGGCTTATTGAAAGAAATAGTGCCGCCAGTGTTAAAACTAAAAGTCTCATAACCGATATTTTTATATTTTACTTGTGTGACGGTTTATGAAATACATAAGTTACACCGATAAGGAACAGTTCTTAGTTTCTTCTTGTTTTTCGGCGGATATTGAAAGTTTCTGATGAGAGGGCAAATTCAGTTACTTTTCCATTTTCATCAGTTATGGCTTCATATTTCAGGTCTGTTTCGGCCATGTTGTTAATACCTTTAATTCCTGTTTTTATAATATCAGTTACGGAAATACCCGTGATTTTTGAAAGATAGAAATTTCCCCTGTCCCTGATTTCTGAAATGATTTCTGTTTCTTTTTGAGGGTGAAGTTCTCTTAAGTCATGAGAACGAATTGGCAAAGTAGCCCGGGGCACGTGGTTTTCTATTAGTGCCGGTTCAATGCTTTCAATCCGCGCGAAATGTACTTCATGTATAAAGTTGGTATCTTTATTAAGAGCAGCTTCTGTTAATTCAGGAGAAACGGGTTCGGATGGTTTTGCTATCTGAGTTTTTTCTTTTAATGGAGAGGACTGGACTTTGGTTTCTGATTTTATTGGCAATTCGCTTTTTATTTTACTTGTCTTCAATTTTGAGGTAGGGATGTTGTCCACAATAAGAGGATCTGAAACTGTTTCTTGTTTATCAGGATAATTCCAAAAAAAGAAGAATGCTAAACAGGCTGCTGCAGCTAAACTTGCTATTCTGCTAACTTGTTTTGAGGGGAACCGGAGTGTCTTTTGTTTTCTCAGTACTTCTTTTTTTCTGAATTTTACGGAAGTATCAGGAGTGAGAATAACTTTTTCGTAAAGTTCAAATGTGTTTCTTTCCAGAGGGTTTTTTCTTATCCATTCCAGCAAACCAGCTTCAGCTTTCGGGCTTAAATCTTTTTCATAGAAAGCAATACAATATTCTTCAAAGTTTTTCTTATTAACTGGTGTAGAATGAAGTTCTTTTTTCAGGTTTGAAAAGTCGGGAGAAATCTCACAATCATAATTTTGCGGGGAAACACTTCTTAACAGTTCAATTTCATTGGCAATATCGGGGTTATCGGCAATAAAAATCATAAATTCAGCAACTTCTGAAGGAGACAGTTTTCCGTCAAGGTAGTCTATTATATATATTTCGTAGTTGCTTTTATTGATATTCATTAGATTACTTTTTCAATTGAACCGATATAATTCATCATATATTTTCGGGCTCTGTAAATGTACACTTTTACCTGACTTTCGGTCATGCCGGTAATACCTTCAATTTCTTTATAGCTGTACCCTTCATAATCGCGTAACAATAGCACAGAGCGCTGGATTTCGGGCAAATTTTTAACAGCTTCATCCAGGATCTCTTTTAAATCGCTGTATTGCGAATTACTTTGTTCCGGAAGTGTTTTAATTTCATCCAGTTCACCGGTGTATTTATCACGCCGGATAGCATCAATCATGGTATGATATGCAGTAGTAAACAGGTATGATTTTGCTTTCAGGAAGTTTACTTCGGAATACCTTAACCACAATTTTGTAAATGTATCCTGGACAATATCCTGTGAACGATCAGAATCACCAAGGTTTTTCAGGATAAACCTAAAAATACTATCGGCGTATTTATCTACGCATAAATTGTATTCAGAAACCGTCATTTATTAAAATACTAAACCAGAAGTAGGACGCTCAGCGGACGTAAAAGTTACAGCAAAAATACCGATTTGGGAAGTTTTTTTCTATATACCTTATTCAGAGGTATTTTGCAAGTTAGTCGTTGGTTTGTTGTTGGTCTGAACTTAAGGTTTGGTTTTTAAAGATTTCATTTGATCCTGCCCCGCAACTAATAATTGTTTTCATTCCGGTATCAACAGGTGTTCTGGAATGGATAATTTTATCTTTTTTAACATGGTAAATATTTCCGGAAGTAGGGTTGGGGCCCGTTGGGACAAAAACGGTCACGAAATCATTATGAACGTCGGTAATAAAACCTGTCATAAGCGTTCCGGAGTTAAAAATATCTACCAAAACCACTTCAGAGAAGAAAGAACGGTTTTTGCCAAAGAACTGCATAACTGTTTCACGAGCTACTTTGTAGCCGGGAATTTTCATCAGGTACTTTTTTTCCAGTACAACATTAAAGAATTTCCCGACCCGGGTTTGAATTATTAGTCCGGCAAGAAAAAAGGCTGATAAAATAGCTATAATGGCAACCACATAGAGCAGAAACTCCTGAATAGTCGAATGCGTGTTTACTAATCGGACTAAGGGACCAATGTATTTTTCGATAAGTGAAATGATCCATCGGAAAACAACAATAAGCAATGCGAGGGGCAATACTGCTGCGAGTCCCCCAATTATGGTTGTAAAGAAAAATTTCCTGATACGTTTAAATATATTTATGCTCATAGCTCAGTTGTTTAAAGGTCATATGAAGTTACTACAAAACTAATAGAAAATCTTAAGCAGCATATTCTTTTAAGTAACAGACAATCTGCTTAGGTATTGGCTTACGTATAAAAACCTTGTAACTAATTTGGTGGGTAAATTCTATGTTATTGGGTTGATTTTTATATTATTTGAACCACCCAAATTTAAATGATAAAAACACTCCGGGTTTTGCAAAATCGTTAAAATCGTATGGGCCGTCCGTATTATAAGCAAAGGTGTATGTTATCCCCCCACCAAGTTTAAAAAAGCGGGAGAAATTCATTTCCAATTCAGCGGTTGGACAAATTACAAATACCCGGTCTCCTTTTTCCTCATAACTTATATTACCATCTTTAGGCCTTTTAGAGATCTCACCCCATCCTATTTGTGTGTGTATAACCGGGTGAATGGCTTTATTGTAAAATAAAGTGTAACCAAACCAAAAACCGCCATGTCCGAAATCCATAATTGACGATGGTTCGTTTTTGTACGTATGTTCATTGGTTTTACCCATCCCATATAAGCCAAAAAAGAAATCATTCACAATAACTCCTCCGCCACCGCCCATCATGTGGGTAAATTCATTGTTGATTTGGGTAAAATTCATCATAGGCCCCCCAAATCCACTTACTTTCGTTTCCCGGTTTCCCATAATAGTCTTAAAGTCATCATCTTCCTGCGAGTATGTCAAAAAGACAAAGATTAGGGAACATATTAGACTGATAGTTCTTTTTAATGCCATAGGTCTTTTAATTTTTATTATGAAAAGACACTAAATTTGTAAAATAGTTGCAACAAGGTATAAAAAAACCCGGTAGTGCCGGGTATATTATAAAAAAACATTTAAACAACTTCTGGTTAGACAATTAGCATTGCATCCCCATATGTCCCGAAACGATATTTTTCTTTTATGGCTACGTTGTAAGCTTCAAATAGAAAATCATAACCTGCAAAGGCTGATACTGTCATTAGCAATGTTGAAAGCGGTAAATGAAAGTTAGATATCATTGTTGAAGGAACACTAAAGTCATAGGGGGGGAATATGAATTTATTTGTCCACCCATCAAAAGGTTTTAAATGCCCCTGGGTTGATACCGAACTTTCTAACGTTCTTAATACAGTTGTTCCAACAGCACATATTTTGTGCCTTTCGTCTTTTGCGCTATTAACAATTTCTACAGCGGAATCAGGAATTATAATTCTTTCAGAATCCATTTTATGTTTTGTAAGATCTTCAACATCAACGGTTCTAAAATTCCCTAATCCTACATGGAGCGTTATTTCGGCGAAATTTACACCTTTAATTTCAAGTCGCTTTAAGAGTTCCCTGCTAAAATGAAGTCCGGCTGTAGGCGCTGCAACAGCTCCTTCATGTTTTGCAAAAATTGTTTGATATCTGTCTTTATCTTCCGGCTGTACTTCTCGTTTAATAAATTTTGGCAGAGGGGTTTCTCCCATACCGTAAAGGGTTTCTTTAAACTCATCATACGAACCGTCAAAAAGAAACCTTAAAGTACGTCCCCGTGAAGTTGTGTTATCGATAACCTCTGCAACCAAACTGTCGTCTTCACCGAAATAAAGTTTGTTTCCTATCCGTATTTTTCTGGCAGGATCAACAAGAACGTCCCATAAACGTTGTTCTTTATTAAGTTCTCTTAAGAGGAAAACTTCAATTTCTGCGCCTGTTTTTTCTTTGTTTCCATATAGCCTGGCAGGGAAAACTTTGGTATTATTAAATACCATCACATCGTGTTCTTCAAAATAATCAAGAATCTCGTTAAAGACCCTGTGCTCAATAGTACCCTTCTCGCGATCTAAGACCATTAATCTGGACTCATCCCTGTTTTCAGCCGGAAAATGTGCTATTAAATCCTCAGGAAGATTGTACTTGTATTGCGATAACTTCATTTTGCTATATTTGTTTTAAATTTGTTCAAAGTCGTGCCTTATACGTAGAATTTAACAAAAAGTTACGACAAAATCATATTATTTTCGAATTTTTCGATATCCAGAGCGTCTGTTAGTTTAAAATCACCTATTCGGGTTCTTTTTAAGGCAGTTAAATGGGCCCCGGACTTTAATTCTTTGCCTAAATCTCTGGCCAAAGAACGAATATAGGTGCCTTTGCTGCAGTCAATACGAAAATTGGCAAATGGTTCTTTATAATTCAATAATTCAAATTCGTTAATTGTTACCCTTGATGGTTTTAGCTCCATATCAACACCTTGACGTGCAAGATGATACGCTCTTGTGCCATTTACACTTTTAGCTGAAAACAATGGAGGTATTTGTTCTATTTCCCCGTGAAACCTTCTGATACCCTGTTCAATGAGTTCTTTGTTGATATGTTCTGTCGGATACGATCCGTCAACCTGGGTTTCCAAATCAAAAGAAGGGGTTGTTTCCCCAAATTTCATTTCAGCAATATACTCTTTATCAATAGCCATCAAATCAGTAATTTGTTTTGTAGCTTTTCCGGTACAAAGTATTAAAAGGCCTGTAGCCAATGGATCTAAGGTACCTGCATGGCCCACTTTAAGTTTTTTCCAATGGAATTTTTTGCAAAGCAGCCACCGAACTTTATTTACAACCTGAAAAGATGTCCATTTATAAGGTTTATCAAATAATAAAACTTGCCCGTTTTTTATATCTTCTGCTGTAAAATTTATCATTAATTAAATGAAACAATGATAGTAACCACACCAATAATTAAACAGTAAATAGCAAAATAGACCAATTTACTTCGTTTTACAATCGCAATCATTAATTTACATGCCAGTAGTCCGGAAAGGAAGGCCCCGAAGAAACCAATTATCAGGGGGAGAATCTCGGTTTGTTCATTCCCCATTTCTCCGGTAATGACATCTAAAAAAACTTTTCCCAGAATTGGGACCAATACCATCAGGAAAGAGAACCGTGCAGCTTCTTCTTTTCCTTTTCGAAGTAATAATGCTGTTGAAATTGTTGCCCCTGATCTACTTATTCCGGGCATAACCGCAAGCATTTGTGCTATTCCAATTATAAAGGCATCCTTAAAGCCAATATTTTCGTTGCCTGATTTTGCAAAATATGTAAATGTTAAGAGGGTCGCAGTTATTAATAGCATGGAACCTACAAGTATAAGCCGGCCTGTAAAAAACTCTTCAATCTGAGTTTCAAATAAAACCCCTGCGATTACAACAGGAACGGCAGAAAACAATATTTTGGCAAGATATTGTGTCTCCGGGTTCCATTTAAATTTCAGCGATTTTCCTATAATATTAGCGATATCTTTCCAAAATACCACGAGGGTACTTAGTACAGTTGCAGCATGAACTACTACGGTAAAAGTAAGGCTGTCTTTTATTTCTACACCCAGAACTGCTTTCCCTAATTCAATATGCCCGCTGCTACTAACAGGTAAAAACTCAGTTAGTCCCTGGATTATTCCAAGAATAAGCGCATCCAACCAATTCATTCTCTATGGAAATTAATTATTCTTTGGGTTTTTTCATTATTGCCCAAATCTCAAAAATAAAACCGGACAAAACTACTATTGGGGCAAGGGTAATCCTCCTGAAAGAAAAAATTTCGTCACCATTGAAAACATTTGGGTCATCAGAGCGGCCACCAGCCATTAATATAAAGCCAATAATGATGATTATAAATCCAACTACCAAGAGTTTATAATTCTCTTTACCAAGAGCAAAACCTGAATTTTGAGTATCGGTTTTTTTATTCATGTTCTAAGTATATAATTTGTCTGTTTTAATTTTTAAATATTTTGTTACTGCAAAGAAGGTGGACGTCCAGTTCAGAGCAATGCCAATAAATATAACTATTGAATATAATATAACCAATAGCTTTATATCACTGAGGCGTACTATTCCCTCCATTTGATCCTGTAAAAAATAAATAAGTGCCGTTAATAAAAGGATTGAAATTAGTGCCCCAATAAACCCCTGTAAGGCACTCCTCAAAAGAAAAGGTCTACGGACAAATGACGATGTTGCACCAACCAACTGCATCGTACGGATAATAAAACGCTTTGCGTACACGGACAACCTGATTGTATTGTTAATTAGCGTTAGTGCGATGAGTAACAAAAATCCGCTGAAGAATAATATAAACAGAGATATTTTGTGAACATTTTCGTTTACGGCCTGAATAAGGTTTTTTTGGTAATAAACCTCTTTAATTCCTTCAAATTCTTTTAAATCGCTTTCTATAATCGGAATACTGTCAGTATTGGCATACGAGGCCAGAAACTTTACTTCAATAGTTGGAAGAAGTGGATTGTATCCCAGAGTTTCAATAAAATCTTCACCTAAAGCATCCTGGAGGGCCACGGCCGCTTCTTCTTTATCAATATATTTGGTTTCTTTTACGTATGAACGTGCATCCAGCGATTTTTGGACCCGGTAAATTTCAACTTCGGGCAGATTTTCATGAAGGATAACTTTAAAATGTATATTTTCTTTAACATAGTTGCTCAATCGCTGTGTATTCAAAAGCAAAAGACCAACTATACCAAATAAAAGTAATAGAAGGGATATACTGAGAGTAGATGTGAAATAAGAACTCCTCAGTCTTCTTTGTTCCAGTATTGCTTCTTTTTTAGGCATACCAATGGCAAAAATAAGCCACAAAAATAAAAAGAATTGATTAGGAATTGATATTCTGTTAAATAAAATATGTTAAAAAGAAAAATATGGAATTTGAACCGGAATCTTTTCAGTAGGACAATATCTTTTTCAGCAGAACGTTGCCCTTTATGAACTTTCTATAAAATAAAGAATATAAATGAAATAGAAACGTTCTAGGACGTATTTAAACCGTATCAGGGTGAAATAGGATTTATGGATAAATTGCTTAAAGCTGCAACAGCATGACGAATACATAGCGAATAATTGAACGGCCTTGACGTATAAAAATTGTATGAAAAAGCTTTTAAAATCTTTGAAAAATCATTTATTTAGCGGCGTTTGCCCTTTAATTGAACTTCTCCGTTTCGATTAAGGCATCATTATAACAATCGGGTCTGTTTTCTTCATTTTATCGTTAGGTTTTTTTATTCACGTCCCCTGTCATAAAAATGACGGGTAATAAAATTGTATGTATCAATGAAAAATTATTCTACCGCAAATAAAAAGAACTACAAAATGAAAAAAACTAACAAAACCTTCGCAGCACTGTTGTTGATTGTCATCACAAATACCGTGCTATTTTCGCAAAAGTTTAATCCGAATTCAGGAGAAACTGTTTTTCTATTAGGTCAAAACTTTATTGACGAGTACCAGGACTTCATAGACGCTTCAGGAAAAATCCCCGCAGGATCTTCACATTATGGTGAGTTTTTTCTTGGAAAAATAAATCAGGGAAACGATGGGGCAGATGAAGGGTTCATTAAATGGATGGATAAAACATATCCCGGGTCGTATGCCGAAGTGGCTTTAAGTTTTAAAGACAATGCCGGACTGGGGGGATATGGTTCCGTGGGGCCAGATGCCCATGATTTTAATGGCAGAGCAATGGTTGAGGCGATGTTGGACGTTGCTAACGGAAAATGGGATGATGAAATAGATAGTTATGCACAACTGATGAAATCTCAGCCGGAAACAAAATTCTTATTAAGAATTGGATATGAAGTCAGCATTGCCGCTTTTGCAAATGATACGGAGAAAGATCCGGGAGATATCCTGAATTATTATGCAAATACACTCCATGTAAACTGCCTTGAAGGTGCCGATACAATTCCGGAATGGAACCTTGATGCCTACAGAGACGGATATAATTACATAGCAAACAGGATTAGAAATGTAAATGGGGTAAACAATGTAGCCTTTGTTTACCATCCTGTCCGTTCATACTGGGACGCATATTGGATGTACCCGGGAAATGAGTATGTAGATTACCTGGCTCTGTCAATTTTCAACCACGATGTTTGCATGCCTATGGTTTTAGGAGATACTTTAAATGAGAACTGTCCTATTGAGCAATCATTGGACGCAAATACAGAAAAAACACTTGATTGGGCACATAACGATCTTAAAAAAGGAATAATGATTGGGGAATCGGGTATTATGCACCCGGTAATGGATAATGTCGATTACTTTAAAAAGTATTTGGATAAAGTAAAATATATCAATGAACATTACGACGTAAAATTCTGGAACTACATTAATATTGATTGGAACAGATGGGGTTGGACCAAAGAAAGTGGTTGGGGAGATTCAAGGCTCCAGACCAACCCCGAAGTATTAAACTATTGGCTAAATATGGTGAACCAGCCCAGGTACAAATTTTATGACGGCAATAAGAATTATACGGTTCCGGTAGCACCTTCAGGACTAGTTGCTGAGGCATCATCAACAACACAAATTAATCTTGGGTGGATGGATGAGTCGGATAACGAACAAGGGTTTAAAATTGAAATAAAGAAAGGAAGTGCGGATTTTACATATGTCGGTAAGGTTGGTGTAAATGAAACAGGCTATAGCTGTAAGGACCTGGAGCCTGGCACAGAGTATAAATTTCGGGTATATGCATATGCCCCGGGTGGAGATTCGGAAAGGTCAAATGAATATACTTCTTCTACAATGAAGGAAGCTCAGAAACAAAGTTCGTTTTTTGAAGTAAACCCTGATGATCCATCAATAGTTCAGTTTGAGTTCTTCGATAAAGGTGGCGAAGGTGTCGCTTATCATGACGATGACAGGCATTGGGGAGATCTTGATTTTAGGTTAGGTGAAAATGTAGATGTACAATCTGACGGAAAGAACGGGCGTGTTGTTAGCTATACTCAGGATGAAGAATGGCTTGAATACACAATTGATATGAACCCGGGGAATTATGACCTTGAATTAAATGCTTCATCGGCAACAACAACAAATGGGTTTATCAGGCTTACATTAGACGGTAAGGAATTAGGTGAAATGGATCCGGAATATACGGGAGGCTGGCTGAATTTTGAAATTTACAGGCTAAAAAATATACATATTCAGGGAGGCAATAAGATTGTGCTTAGAGTAGACATTGTCGGTGGTAACATTAACCTTGACTGGCTCCGCTTTGTTAAGAATTCATCCAATCCAACTTGTAGTGATGGCATTCAGAACGGTGACGAGCAGGGAATAGACTGCGGAGGTTCATGTCCGAACAGTTGTGGACCAAACGGAGAAACATGTGAAGAATTTGGTATAAGCTATGTAGATGATAACACAATGAGGGTCTACCACAAGGACAATGGATGGACAGCTTCATGGCAATATATATGTGTTGACGGATATTGTGTTGCAGGGGAGAAGAAAGATGGTTACTATTATAAAGATTTTGAAGCTACCCTTGGACAGCAGTACAAAATACTGTTTAAAGTACAGGACGAAGCAACCAGTCAGTATATTACACCCGAACAAACGGTGACATTTACCAAAACGCAATGTTCATTTACAGGAGGGGGCAATGGACCAACGTGTAATGATGGCATTCAGAATGGAGACGAGACAGGAGTAGACTGTGGTGGTACATGTCCGGCCTGTCCTATAGAGCCAACCTGTAATGATGGAATACAAAATGGAAACGAAACGGGAATTGATTGTGGCGGTTCATGTTCTACCATTTGCGAGCCCGGTGGTTCATGTGGCGAATTCGGAATAAGCTATGTGGATAACAACACAATGAGGGTTTATCACGAAGACAACGGATGGACAGCCTCATGGCAGTACCTGTGTGTTGACGGACATTGTGTTGCAGGGGAGAAGAAAGATGGTTACTATTACAAAGATTTTGAAGCTACACTTGGATTACAATACAAAATACAGTTTAAAGTGCAGGACGAGGCAACCAATCAATACATTACACCGGAAGAAACGGTAACATTCACAGAAAAACAATGTTCGTTTGCCGGTAGAGCAGAACCTACTTGCGATGATGGTATTCAGAACGGAGATGAGACAGGTGTTGATTGTGGTGGTTCATGTGCGAATAGTTGTGCTGAAAGTTCGTTTTGTGCCCAGAATGGCGTAAGTTATAAAAACAACGATACCATAAGGGTTTATTACAAAGATGAGGGCTGGAACGGCTCATGGAATTATGTATGCTTAGATGGCTATTGTATTCCCGGGAATAAAAAAGACGGTTACTATTTTCAGGATTATAAAGCAACTCTGGGGCAGGAATATACCATACAGCTGAAAGTGCAGGATGATAATACCGGTGCATATTTATCAGAAATAGAAACAGTCATTTTTTCTGATAAAGTATGTGATGTGGTTGGAAATTTAAAAGCTGCTTTAAGGTATTCTTCAATGAACCATAACCAAAAGAGCGAACCGGTTTTAATTTATCCGAACCCTGCCCGAAATACTATAATAATTCAGGGAATAAAAGATAAATCCCCTTATCGGATTATAAATCCTACAGGAATTTTGATGCACAGCGGAAATGAAAGAACACTTGATATTTCTGAACTTCCTGCGGGTGTATATTATATAATATTTGATAGTACTGGCCTTAAAGAAAGGTTTATAAAACTCAGGTAGATAATCTTTTTTACTGGACCATGCATTGATAATCCGTCTATTCCGGGTTTAATCCTGGATATTTCAGTGCAATCATAAATTCTCTCTGGCAGTTGTAAAGCTGCCAGAGAGAAACTGTTTTTCAGAGAATGACCAATATTATTTTTTGCCAGACAGGGGTGTTTATCTATTAGTCAGGTTGTCCGGGAATCTGGTAAGAAACAGGCTTGTTTTTCTCATGAACAGAAAGTTGACGGAGGCTTTTTTTAAGCATTTAAATAAAGAAAAGATTACTGTTGAAGTAATAAAATTGACGATGAAACGTCCATAGAGGGATAGCATTAAACCACAAATTACAATGCTTATTCTATTTATGGAAAGTTCCATAACGAAAAATCTGATTTAAGCATATGAAAAGAACACTATTAACTTTCATATTGACTAAGCTGGTATTTTATATAGCCGTTAGCCAGTACATAGGCCTTCCAAGAACAAGAAACTTTACAAAAGAAGATTATAAAGCAGATGCACCAAACTGGGCCGCATGTCGAGACTCAAAAGGAATAATGTATTTTGGAAACCCTTATGGGTTGCTGGAGTTCAATGGTGTTAAATGGAACCTTGTGGCAAGGCCCGATAATAAATCAGCGGTGCGTTCTCTGGCAATAGATAAAAATGACAGAATATATGTGGGAGGAAATAATGAAATAGGATACGCTGAAAGAAATATTTATAACCAGAAATACTATGTTTCCCTAAATGATAAGATTCCGGAGGAGTACAGATCATTTGGGGTTGTCTGGAATACTATCATACAGTCAGACAGGGTAGTATTTCAAACACCGGAAGCACTTTACCTATACGAAAATGATACGATTACAGTCATAGTAGCACCAAAACATTTCGATTGTATTACAAAAACCCGGGATAACATTGTTGTTTCAGAAATAGAAGGGGGGCTCTTTTATTTAAAAGGTAATGAACTTGAACATATACCGCATTCTGAGCAAATATCCGGAATAGATCTGAGCTTTGTACTACCATTTGACAAAGATAGTTATTTGATAGGCGTGGAAAATGTTATCTATGTGTTCAGGGGTGATAAACTGATCGAATGGGAAAGTGATATTAACAATGAAATAAAGAACCGAAAACTGTTTTGCGGAACATTAATAAGTGAGGAATTATTTGCCGTTGGAACATTTGACAACGGAGCATATTTTTTTGATAGAAATGGAAAGATTGTTAATCACCTGCACTATGAAAAAGGCTTAAACTCAAATAGTGTAACCAACTTTTTTAAAGATGAAGATCAGAATATCTGGTTGACGATGTTTAATGGAATAGCTTTCGTGGATTTAAGTTCGTCGTTTAAATATTATGGTGCCGAAAGCGGGCTCTTTGGTTCCGTTTATAGTTCTTCTGTCTATAAAAATAAGTTATTCATAGGTACTAATCAGGGTGTATATTGTGCGCACATCGAAAATAACCAGATATCAAATGACAGGTTTAATAAATTCGAATTGGTTCCAAATTCTGTAGGTGCCATATGGAACCTGGAGGTGATTGATGGAGAACTATATGTAAACAGCCATTTTGGTTTTTTCAAGTTAGTAGATAATAAGTTAAAGGAAATTCATAAATCTTCTGATGGCTCGTGGAAACAAAGCCGTATCCCAACTAACAGCAACTTTATGGTTCAGGGAACCTACAGGGGTTTTTTACTCTATGAAAAAAGAAATGGGGAATGGGAGTTTATAAAGAAGGTAAAAGGATTTTCAGAGAACGGAAGGCAGTTTACTTTTGATAAAGAAGGGAATTTATGGGTTGTTAACGGACTAAAAGGAATATATAAGTTAAAGTTAAATCAAGCTTACGATAGTATTCATTCCGTTAGTTATTATGATGAGTCAAAAGGCTTGCCATCGAACCTCTATAATTCTTTAATTACACTTAATGACAAGTTGTACTTTGGGACAAGAAAGGGAATTTTTAAATACGATCCTGCATCAGATGAAATGGTGGCGGATAACTATTATAATGATATAATTACTTCAGAAACCATTGTACGCCGGTTGGTTCAGAGTGCAGACAACAAGCTGTTCTACATATACGACTATGACAGTCAGGATAGAATAGGGGAAATAAGTTTTTTAGGTAACGGGGAAATTGAGAATAAAAACTGGCCTTTTCAAAGTTTAAGAGGAAAGTTTATCCCGGCATTCGAGGACATTAATTATTTAAGTAATGAAATTATACTCTTCGGCCTTGAAGAAGGAATAGCAATCTATAACAGTGTGTCCAATAGCTCTCGAAATAAAAACCGCTGTAATATAACACATGCACGTGTTACAGTAAATGATTCGCTCATATACGGTGATGTGGAATCAGAACCGACATTTAATGAGTTAGGGATTACTGCAAAAGATAGTGATTTCAAGCAAATGTTGCCATATTCTCTAAACGCAATAAAATTTTCTTATGCAGCTACAGCTTATGGGAATAGCGATGAGATTGAATATCAGACTTACCTTGAAGGTTTTGATAAAGAGTGGAGTAATTGGACATTTGATGCTGAGAGAGAATTCACCAACCTGCCGCCTGGTGAGTACGTTTTTCATGTAAAAGCAAAGGATGTTTTTGGCAATATTGGGGAACAGGATTCATATGAGTATGTAATATTGCCCCCCTGGTATCTGAGCAAGCTCATGTATATATTTTATTTTCTGCTATTTGGATTTCTTATTGCCGGAGTAGTTAATTGGCAACTAAAAACATTAAAAAAGGAAAAAGAAAAAATAAAGCAGCAGCAGGAAAAAAAGATAAATGAAATGGAAGATAAGCACAGGAAAGAGCTTATGGTTAATGAAATGAAGATATTCGAGCTGGAAAACGAGAAATTAACAGCGGAAAACGAACATAAAGAGAAAGAACTCGCCTCTACCACCATCCATCTGGTTCAAATGAATGAAGCATTGGCCAAAGTAAAGACTAAACTGGAAGAACTTAATCAGTTAAACAAGATAGGCTCTGGTGATATTATAGATGTATGCAACTTTATTGATGAAACAATTCAGAATGAAGAGACGAATAAAAACTTCGAGCTACATTTCAATAAAGTGCACGATAACTTTCTAAAGCGGCTCAAAGAAGATTATCCCGGTCTTTCTAACAGAGATTTGAGATTGTGTGCATATCTTCGGATGAATATTTCCAGTAAAGAAATAGCCCCCTTAATGGGGATTACCTATAGAAGTGTTGAAGCTCTAAGGTACAGGGTAAGGAAAAAATTCAACCTTCAGCAGGGAGAAAGCCTGACAGAATTTATTATAGGCTTTTAAAAATGAAATGAAAAATATACCAAAATTATGTTAGGAAAAAGGTCCTGTTCATATAACGGGGCCTTTTTCATTAACACACATACAACAAAAAGGGTACTTGTTCAATATTTGTTGCAACAATCGTCTAAAATACATTGAACCGTAATAAATGAAGGGAAAATTCATGAGTATTTATGAAAAGGGACCCATTTTCGTAACAATTTCATTTCTAATTAAAAATGGGAATTATTTTGTATAATACTATAAAAAATTATATATTTGAAACGTTAACAAGTAATCATTCGTGCAGGCTAATTCATCAGAACATTTGTAAATAATGTTTTGAAGATAGAATTCATAAAAATCATTTAATATTTAAGCTTCCATATATTCCGGATATATTTATAGCCCAGGGCAAAAAAGGCTGTCTCAATTTATTGTATAACCTAATTAATCAAAAAATGAAAAGAATAGCATTTTTATTGCTGATCTGGTGTATTCTTACGCACCAATCATCGGTATTTGCCCAACCATTTAATCCTGGTGCAGGCAATACTGTTTTATTGATAGGACAAACATTTCAAAATGAGTATCAAGGCTATAAGAGTGGTACCGGGTTAACACCTGCTGGTGGCTCCCATTATGGAACGCTTTATCTGGGAACAATCGAACAAGGTGATGATAACCCTAATTCCGCTTTCCTTGACTGGATACGTAACCAACAGTCGAATCCATATGCACTTGTGGCCTTAAGTATCAAGGATAATACTCGGGCAGGAGGTTATGGACAAATGATCAATCCCGCCTGGGGTGAATTTAACTCAAATGCCATATGGGAAGCATGCAGAGATATTAAGAATGGCAAATGGAATAATAAAATAGATGAATTTGCAGATATTTTTGCCAGCCGTCCCGACGTAAAATTTTATTTACGGATTGGCTATGAAGTAAGTCTTTTTCTCTTTGCCTACAAAGGAGAACAATACTGTAACGACTGGTTAGATGAACAAGCAAATGCCGGTATAAATGTATTCGATGATCCGGATGCTGTATCGGAGATGGATCGTCAGGCGTATATCAGTGCCTACAATCATATAGCAAGAAGGATCAGACAAAAAGCAAGTAATGTTGCATTTGTATACCATCCTGTTCGTGGCTATAATGACACCAAGTGGTTATATCCGGGCAACCAAAATGTAGATTATGTCGGCTTCTCAATTTTTAATAACGATGTTTGTCTTGAGGTTAATGGAACATTTAACTGTCAGGGAAAAAGAATAGATCCGGAGCTACAAAAAAGCATGAATTTTGCAAAATCAAATGGAAAACCGATAATTATAGCAGAATCAGCTGTTCAGGCCCCGGCTTCGAATTCAGCTTCAGGATTTAATGATTACCTGAATAGATTGAACGACGTAGTTGTCTCAAACGACGTAAGAGTGCTTGCCTACATCAACTCAGACTGGCCGTCCCATGGTTGGGATGCTAACTGGGGAGACTCAAGAGTTGAGGTAAACAGCTCTGTCAGAAATCACTGGAAGCAGAAATTTGGAAGCGGAACACGTTATCTGCATAGTGGTTCGAGTGTCCAGGAGCCAACTTGCACCGATGGTATTCAAAATGGAAATGAGACCGGAGTAGACTGTGGCGGATCATGCCCACCATGTAGCAATAACCCAACCTGTAATGATGGCATCAAGAACGGAAATGAAACGGGCGTAGATTGTGGCGGATCGTGTCCTCCATGTCAATCGAACAATTGCCCGCCATCTCACCCATACGAATGCGGGGGAAGATGTTATGTTGATGCAGCACAGGCAGCCGCTGGCGGATGCACAAAATCTGGTGTTGTAAGGACAGAGGAAGAAACTATAAGAGTGACTTGTCCTGCTTCACACCCATATGAATGTGGGGGAAGGTGCTATGTTGATGCAGCGCAGGCAGAATCTGCGGGTTGTACAAATACAAGCCCAACTTGTAACGATGGTATCCAGAATCAGGGTGAAACAGGTGTAGACTGTGGCGGTCCATGCCCTGCATGTAATGCAACACCAACCTGTAACGATGGTATCCAGAACCAGGGTGAAACGGGTGTAGACTGCGGTGGTCCATGTCCTGCATGTAATACAAGCCCAACCTGTAACGATGGCATCCAGAATCAGGGTGAAACAGGCATAGATTGTGGTGGCCCATGCCCTGCATGTGGTAACGGAAACGATCCACTTTCGGGGGCCAAACTGTTGCCTCCTGGTAAAAAGATATTGCTGTCAATAGGACAGGATTTAAAAACAGAACAGGACTACATAAACGGGGGGGTCAACCAAAAAGGGTTCCCTGTCCCCGGAGCTGTTGTATCGTACAACTCTTTCCACACGTTGGAAGAGCCGACATATCCTCAATACGGTGCATTGGGTGAAGCCCCTGACGGGACCCCATATAACAACGACATTAACTGGGGGGCCGGGCCTTTAAACGCACGAAATGCAGCCGACGGTTATCCTGAATCCGCACTGGTTATCGCACTAAACATTGCAGACGGCGGTGATCCGGGCGACGTATGGTGTTCAGGATGTATCTCCCAAATAGGCGGGGGCGCTTACGATACAGAAATCAAGGCCCTTGCAGCCTTTTGTAAAAGACGCCCGAACGAGCCTATCTACCTAAGAATTGGTTTCGAGTTTGACGGAAAGTGGAACCTTGGCTATAGCAATACCGGTGCATTTAAAAGTGCATGGAGAAGAATCGTTGACGTAATGCGTGGCGAAGGCGTAAACAACGTAGCTTACGTATGGCAGTCATGTGCTTCGCCAATTGACGACATTCTTGAGAAAAAACATGAGAATATACAAGACTGGTGGCCTGGCGACAACTATGTAGACTGGTTGGGCCTTTCATGGTTTATGCTTCCAGGGGAGAAGCCATTGGTAAGCGGATATGACCCACATACACAGAAACAACTTGCGGATGAGGTGGTTTCGTTGGCCAGGAGCAAGAAAAAGCCGGTGATGATAGCCGAATCTACGCCCCAGGGATATGACCTGACGGAATTGAAAAACTGCCATATGAGCCCAATATGGGACGGAGATGCGGCAACAGGCTGTGTAAGCAAATCGGCAGGGCAAATCTGGAACGAGTGGTTTGTTCCCTATTTCGATTATATCTATGCCAACAAGGATGTCATCCGCCATGTGACCTACATCAATGTCAACTGGGAAGACGACACGGACAAGTTCGGTCCCGGGAGCAACTATGCCGAAGGATACTGGGGCAGGGCAGGAGTTCACGTAAACAGCACCATAGCCAACAACTGGAAAACAGAAATAACAAAAAGTGTTTGGATGCATGGTGGAACGAACAACAATAGTGGAAGCCTTAAGAGTACCCGAAATAATCTTACAGTCCATATCCCTGTATCTGGACATGATGACTTAAGGGCATATCCGAATCCCGTGGAGAATATTCTTCATATTGAAGGATTTAAGAAAAATACACGGATTAGTATTTATTCGGTTGACGGGACTAAAGTTCTAGAGCAGAAGGCACAAGAGCTAATTGATGTGTCTGGACTGAAACCGGGAATGTATTTTATACAAACAACAGAAAATCAAAGAACTTCATTTGTTAAGTAGTAGTAGAAATAATTGGGGGGCAGCAACATGCTGTCCCCCTATATTCAATGTTTTCATAAAAAAAACGTAAAAAAAAGCATAAAAAAACCAACGCTGT
The DNA here is from genome assembly GCA_965230395.1 of Bacteroidales bacterium. GTDB lineage: Bacteria > Bacteroidota > Bacteroidia > Bacteroidales > UBA10428 > UBA10428. The sequence goes on along the minus strand of CBDDKV010000001.1, from coordinate 67,440 downwards.
AATAGTCAAAAATACAATAAGATAGCGTTTGTTTCCCATGCCGTTAGGTAAAAAAAGTAAAATTTATTTGTAAAAAGAGTAACATTTATTATACGGTTTACGTTAATAAGCATGTCAGCTCAGGTTTCTTCCTTTCGACGCTACAAGGTTTAATCACAACTTGTTGTCTTATAATCAAAAATGGAATTAAATTAGAGTTGAAAAGACCATAACTATTAAATAACTACAAAACTAACAATTACACTATGACAATTTTAATAAGCACCTTCACAAAGACCTTTGCTCCTAATTTACATAAGTTAATCCAGGAACAGTTTTAATTGTATGAAATTCTCATCGAATAATAATTATTAATTATCAGGTAAGAAGAATATTTGGCATAAATACCTGCTATAGGTTGTATTACTTATAATCTTAGGAATCAAATATTACACCATCTGTATATTATTGTTTCATATTTTTTGATCTGTGTCTAAAATCAATCTTTCATTGATAAAGGGATGGCTATTAGCACTTTTTAATATATTAACTTACTAACTAAAATTACGTAAACACAATGAAAAAACTAGTTTTTCAACTGGCTTTAGGGTTGTTGTCGATCCTGGCCATGCCACTCAACGCCCAGAAGTATGACCCGGGGAGCGGGAAAACAGTACTTCTAATCGGACAAACTTTTCAGCAGGAATACATTAATTATGTGAATGGGGTAGGGTTCGCGCCTTCCGGAAGTTCGCATTATGGCTCTATTTACCTGGGAACAATTGAACAGGGGGATGACAACCCAAACGCAAAATTTTTAGACTATGTACGTTCGGTACAGGACGATAACTATGCGTTGGTTGCCATCAGTATAAAAGACAATACAGCAGCCGGAGGTTATGGACAGATGATAAACCCAGCTTGGGGACAGTTCAACTCAAATGCTGTTTGGGAAGCATGTGACGATATCCGCAACGGAAAATGGGACTCGGAAATCGATCAAATGGCACAGACTTTTGCTGACCGCCCAGACGTAAAGTTCTATGTTAGGGTTGGATACGAAGTTAGCTTGTTCATGTTTGGTTACAAAGGTGAGCAAAATGCAAACACCTGGTTGGAAGAACAGGCCAATGCAGGGATAAACGTATTTGAAGATCCTGATAAAGTAGACCAGATGGACAGGCACGCATATATTGAGGCCTATAACCATATCGCAAGCCGCATCAAGAGAAAAGCGAGCAATGTATCGTTTGTTTACCACCCAGTGCGCGGGTTTAACGACACCAAATGGTTATACCCTGGAGATGAGAACGTTGATTTCGTGGCTTTCTCAATTTTCAACAACGATGTATGTATTGAATGTAACGGTACGTTCAACTGCGAAGGAGAGGACGTCGATCCTAACTTACAGCAAAGTATGGATTTTGCCAAAGAGCACGGCAAACCGCTCATGATTGCAGAGTCGGCCTGTCAGGCACCTGCAACAGGGAGCCCGTCAGCTTTTAACGACTACCTTAACCGTTTGGACAAAGTAGTTAAAAACAACGATGTACGTGTATTGGCCTATATCAACTCAGACTGGCCTGCCCACGATTGGGATGCCAACTGGGGGGACTCACGTGTAGAGGTAAACAGCACCGTGCTGAACAAGTGGAAAAGCACTTTCGGACAAGGAACAAGGTACCTTCACAGTGGTAGTTCAGTTCCAACACCAACATGTAACGACGGAATCCAGAACGGAAACGAGACAGGAGTAGACTGTGGCGGTTCATGTCCTGCATGTAACGGAACAACACCAACATGTAACGATGGCATCCAGAACGGAAACGAAACTGGAGTAGATTGTGGCGGCTCATGCCCTTCATGTTCAACAACACCAACATGTAACGATGGAATCCAGAATGGCGACGAAACAGGTGTTGACTGTGGTGGCTCATGCTCTGCATGCCAGGCAGCTAATGACTGTCCTGCGTCACATCCATACGCATGTGGTGGAGGCTGTTACACAGATAAAGCACAGGCTGAATCAGCAGGCTGTACAGGTGGTGGCGGTAACGAACCTACTTGTAACGACGGCATCCAGAATGGAAACGAAACTGGCGTAGACTGTGGTGGTTCATGCCCTGCATGTCAACAAGAACCTACTTGTAACGATGGAATCCAAAACGGAAACGAGACTGGAGTAGACTGTGGTGGTTCATGTCCTGCATGTGCAGAACCTACTTGTAACGATGGTATTATGAATGGAAATGAAACAGGTGTTGACTGTGGTGGTTCATGTCCAAATACTTGCCCGGAAGATAACCTTTCTGCTAAATTATTGCCTCCTGGTGGTAAAATCTTATTGTCTATCGGACAGGATTTAAAAACTCAGGATGACTACATGAAAGGTGGAGTAGATGCACATGGCTTCCCAATTCCCGGAGGTATTGTTACTTATGCTTCTTTCCACACACTGGAAGAAGAAACATTCCCACAATACGGTGCATTAGGAGAATCTCCAAGTGGAGCTCCATATAATAATGATGTTAACTGGGGTGCAGGTCCGTTAAATGGACGTAATGCTGCAGACGGTTTCCCACAGTCAGCTCTTGTAATTGCTCTTAACATGGCAGATGGTGCAGATCCTGGAGATGTATGGTGTTCAGGTTGTTTAGCTCAGATTGGTAACGGTGGTTACGATACTGAAATAAAAGCTCTTGCTGCATTCTGTAACCGTAGGCCAAATGAGGCTATTTACCTAAGAATTGGATTCGAATTCGATGGAAAATGGAACCTTGGTTATAGCAATACCACTGCATTTAAAAATGCATGGAGAAGAATTGTTGATGTAATGCGCGGCGAAGGTGTAAATAATGTTGCTTATGTATGGCAGTCTTGTGCTTCTCCTATTGATGAAATTCTTGATGAAGCTAATGAAAATGTTGAAGACTGGTGGCCTGGTGATAACTACGTAGACTGGTTAGGTCTTTCATGGTTCTTGTTACCAAACGAAAAACCAACAGCTGCTGGTTACAATCCTAAAACTCAAAAACAACTTGCTGATGAAATAGTAAATCTTGCAAGAAGAAAGAACAAGCCTGTACTAGTTGCTGAGTCAACTCCACAAGGTTATGATTTAGTTGAAATGAAAAACTGTAACATTAGTACCCTTTGGGACGGTGCTGCCGGTCAGGGATGTGTTAGCAAAAGTGCTTCACAAATCTGGAACGAATGGTTCACACCTTATTTCGACTATATCTACTCAAACAAAGACGTAATTCGTCATGTAACTTATATCAATGTTAACTGGGACGATGATACCTATAACTTTGGTAGTGAAAGTGATTACAGAGAAGGATACTGGGGTAGAGCCGGAGTTCATGTTAACGACCAGATTGCAGGAAACTGGAAATCAGAACTTAGCAAAAGTGTTTGGATGCATGGTTCGTCAAATACAAATGCTAACCTGTTGTCTTCTAAGAAGAGTGGCGACAATACTTCTGATGTAACTTATACTACTGTTCAGGAAAGCAGAATTTCTGTTTATCCTAATCCTGTAAACGATGTAATTAGTATTAAAGGTTTAGAGAAAAACGAAGAATATACTATTTACAACTTCGCAGGTAAAGCTGTTCTTAAAGATAAGAAAGCAGAACTTAACCTGACTAACCTTGGAGCAGGAATGTATTTCTTAAAAACTAAATCAAACGAAACAGTTAAGTTTATTAAGAAATAATTGACGTCTGGTTAGAAAAATCAGAAGAATAAAAATTATTAAGCCGCTTCAATTTGAAGCGGCTTTTTTTATTTCTAAAATCAGGATTATTTTAAATAGTCATGAAGAATATTTTATATGTTAATTTTTCTTTTTTTAGGGATAAAATAGGCTCATCAAACACAATAAAATTAATATTCGATGTTATTGTAAATTTTACTATAACAAATTTCACATTGAGCAAACTATATTTTTCCTCACATGTGTGAATAAGCATTCATTTTTAGGTAATATATCTTCACTCCTTCGTTATTTTATTGAATTAAATGTGCGTTTATACAAGAAAAGTACCCTTGTAATAAATTGTATAATAAAATGTTAAAAAAAGTGTGTATCGATATAGTAGTAATGCAGTGGTGAAATAGTGTGGTGTTTTTTTAGCGGAAGTGTATGGGACATTATATTGCAGAAGTTAAAAAACTGTCAAAAATGAATCCACAGTTTTTATTAACACGATTTAAAGTTTTTGATTCTGTCTAAAAGAAGATTCTAGATAATAAGTCAGGGTCAAATTTAAATAAAAAGTCTATAGGCTTCTTTTCATAAAAACCTAACTAATATTTCACTTTTTAACAAAAAATTTAAAATGAGGAGAAGATTTTATTTGTTTTTAACACTACTAACTACATTTCTGATCACAAATCACATTACTGCCCAGAAATACGACCCGGGAACGGGAAAGACCGTATTGTTAATAGGGCAAACCTATGAAGATGAATATAAAGCATATGTAAACGGAATAGGAAAAGCGCCCGCCGGAAGTTCCCATTATGGGACGGTATACTGGGGAACCATTGAACAAGGGGATGACGGCGCAAATAATGAATTTTTAGATTACGTTCGTTCTGTACAGGATGACAATTATGCATTGGTAGCCCTAAGTATTAAGGACAATCCTGCCGCAGGAGGTTTTGGTCAAATGGATCCAACCAAACCTGACTTTAATTCAAATGCCATATGGGAAGCCTGTAAGGCGATTGAAAATGGTAAACTGGACGACAAGATTAAATCATTTGCAAAAATAATGGGTGACAGGCCCGATGTGAAATTCTATCTGAGAATTGGATACGAAGTAAGCATGTTCGGGTTTGCTTACAAAGGAGAAGAGACAGATGCTCAAACATGGCTTGAACAACAAGCAAATGCAGGAATAAACGTATTCGAAGATCCGACAAAAGTGGCGGATTTGGATATTTACGCATATATCAATGCATACAAACGTATTGCTGATATCGTAAGGGCAGAAACCGACAATGTTGATTTGGTTTACCACCCTGTACGCGGCTTTAACGACACAAAATGGCTTTATCCCGGAGATAATTATGTAGATTTCTTCGGATTCTCTATTTTCAATAATGATGTCTGTATAGAGTGTAACGGAGTAGCTAACTGTGAAGGTAAGGAAGTTGACCCTGAATTACAGAAAAGTATGGATTTTGCAAAAGAGCATGGTAAATCTATTATCATAGCGGAATCGGCTTTTCAGTCAACCTCTTCACAAACACCACCAGCGTCAGAGTTTAAAGATTACCTGAACCGCTTGCATAATGTTGTTGTAAATAACGATGTAAGAGTATTGGCATATATTAATTCTGACTGGCCGGCTAAAGGTTGGAAAGATGGTAACTGGACAGATTCACGGGTTGAAGTAAATTCAACCGTTAAAAGTCACTGGGTGTCTACATTCGGAGAAGGAACGAGATACCTGCATAGTGGAAGCACACTTCCTGATCCTACCTGTAACGATGGGATTAAAAATCAGGGTGAAACCGGAGTAGATTGTGGCGGACCATGTCCGTCCTGTACAAATGAACCAACCTGTGATGATGGAATTATGAATGGCGATGAAACCGGCGTTGATTGCGGTGGTTCATGTCCGAACAGTTGCGGTTCAACAGGCGGTTCATGCGGTGAATTTGGCATAAGCTATGTAGATGATAATACAATGAGAGTTTATCATAAAGACAACGGATGGTCAGCTCAATGGCAGTATGTATGTGTTGACGGGGGGTGTTATTCCGGAGAGAAAAAGGATGGATACTATTACAGAGATTTTAGTGCTACCCTTGGTCAACAATATAAAATACAGTTTAAGGCCCAGGACGACGCTATCAGCCAGTATATTTCAGCAGAGGAAACGGTTGAATTCACTACCGATAAGTGTTCATTTGTAGGTGGAACAGAGCCTACCTGTAACGACGGCATCAAAAATGGCGATGAGACGGGTGTAGACTGCGGTGGTTCATGTCCTGCATGTGTAACAGAGCCTACCTGTAACGATGGAATCAAAAACGGTGATGAGACAGGCGTTGATTGTGGTGGTTCATGTCCGGCGTGTGAGCCAGAACCTACCTGTACTGATGGAATCAAGAACGGAGATGAGACCGGAGTAGATTGTGGCGGTTCATGCCCGAACAGTTGTGGTTCAACTAGTGGTTCTTGTGGTGAATTTGGCGTAAGCTATGTTGATAATACAACAATGAGAGTTTATCATAAAGACAACGGATGGTCAGCTCAATGGCAGTATGTATGTGTTGACGGGGGATGTTATGCTGGCGAGAAAAAAGATGGCTATTACTACAAAGATTTTAGTGCTACCCTTGGCCAACAGTACAAAATACAATTCAAGGCCCAGGATAATGATATCAGCCAGTATATTTCACCCGAGAAAACGGTTGAATTTACTACCGATAAGTGTTCATTCGTGGGTGGAACAGAGCCTACCTGTAACGACGGTATCAAAAACGGCGATGAGACAGATGTAGACTGTGGTGGTTCATGTCCTGCATGTGTAACAGAACCTACCTGTAACGATGGAATTATGAACGGCGACGAGACAGACGTTGATTGTGGCGGTTCTTGCCCCGCGTGTCCGGAACCTACCTGTGACGATGGAATTATGAACGGCGATGAAAAAGGCGTTGATTGCGGTGGTTCTTGTCCAAATATTTGTCCTGATGATCCTGTTGCCGGAGCAAAACTATTGCCTCCCGGACAAAAAATTCTGTTCTCGGTTGGTCAGGATTTAACTTCTGTAGCGCAATATGCCGGTAAACATGGACAACCCGAAACAGACTTTCCCGAACCAGGTGCGATTACTTCTTATGTAGCATTCTACGAGTGTGCCACACAGGGTGGAGTCCCTTACGGAGGCCTTGGAATAAACACCAGCGGAGATGTTCTTGATGACGAAGTTTATTGGGATGCAGGACCTATTCATACAGCATGGTCTGTAACCGGATATGAAAACTCGGCACTTATTATTGGATTAAACCTTGCTGAAGGAGTCTGGAACTCTGACGGTTCTATTTATTACTGGCATGAGCAGGGTGTTCGTAGATTAGCAGAAAACCCTACGGAATGGCAGGCTGAAATAGATGCCATCGCGAGATTCTGTAAAAAATACGCTAATACGGCTATTTATATCCGCTTAGGCTTCGAATTCGATGGAAACTGGAACATTGGATACTTCGACCTTAACAATGGAGATGACCCTGTTGCTAAAAAGGAGTGGTATCAAGAGGCATACAGAAATATTGTTGACGGTGTTAGAAACCAGGGAGTAAACAATGTAGCCTGGGTATGGCAGTCGAGCGCAAGCCCAACGGACGATGTAATTGAGAACGGACATGAAAACATTCAGGACTGGTACCCTGGCGACAACTATGTAGACTGGGTAGGACTTTCATGGTTCCTTCTGCCAAACGAGCAACCTACAGCTTCAAGCTATCACACACATACACAAAAGGAATTGGCCGATGAACTAGTACAATTTGCGAGAAGTAAAGGAAAACCGGTGATGGTTGCAGAATCAACACCACAAGGATATGATTTGGAAGCAGGGCAAAATAAAAACATTTCTCCTGTTTGGGACGGAGATGCTGCTCAAAATGCAGTTGCAAAAACAGAATCTCAAATCTGGGATGAATGGTTTACTCCGTATTTCAATTATATCTATAGCAATAAAGATGTAATCAGGTGTGTACATTACATTAACGCCGACTGGGAGGACCAGCCTAAATTCGGACCTCCAGACTACAACGAAGGATATTGGGGAGATGCCCGCTTACAGGCTACTTCATCAATTAAAAATAAGTGGAATACCGAAATGGCCAAAGATGTTTGGATGCATGGTTCTGGCAACCTAAACAGTCAGTTGTTGGCTGCAAGGACCAAAAACGCTGAAAACATAACAACGGCAGCTACAGTTCAAAGAGAAAGCAAAGTATCCGTATATCCTAACCCGGTTAATACAGTTCTTAACATTACCGGTTTAGATAAAAACGAATATTATACCGTCTACAATTTTGCAGGTAAAGCAGTATTTACCGATAACAGTCAAGTTGTCGATATAAAAAATCTTGCATCAGGCATGTATTTCTTGAGAACAGGTTCCAATGATATAATTAAGTTCATTAAGGAATAATATGATGAGCATTTAATGGATTAAGGTTAAAAGAAAACTGCCCCTGAAAAGGGGCAGTATTTCAAAAACAAACAAAAATGATGATTAACCGGATAGATAAAAATTGTTCCTATGTTGTGTTCAACCAAGCGGGAGAATTGGTTTACAAAGGTCTGGGAGAAGGTTTGTTAAAAGACAGGTTACAGTTTCCGGACGGAAAGTATCTGGTCATTAGCGATCATAGTAACGATTCTGAACAGGATATAAGATTTTTATCTATTTCGAACAAACAAAACGTAAAGCTTTATTGATGTAAAAACAACTACAACTAACAAACTAACGAAACACACACAACCTAAAAACTACTAAAACAATGAACTACTACAAAACACATATTCAGGTGAATCCTGAAAACCTCATACGGTTTCATTTGACTCTCACATTTTCTCATTCAAAACACCCTGTCGCAATTTAAAATGCAATAGGCTCTCATTATTCGGAACATACATAAGCTGTAGCATTTTTATGCTTCATAAACCAGAAGTAAATATGCTCTCGGCAATATACCCTATCTCATAAGAATCAGTGGTCCGGATTGTTTTGATCTCTCACTCACAGATTTAAATTATTAATTAAACTAACCTAACAATGGGAAAACTAAAAACGATCAAATTAGTGGGTACCCTAATGGTACTCATTACATTAACAATGAATTATGGCTACTCTCAACCAACAGGGGAGCCTTATTCAACAGACAATTCTTCAGGAGCAAACTTACCGGTCTCTCCGGTTCGTTATACGGGTAATATGAAGGCTCCTTTTAATACCCATAGCTGGTATTCAAACCTTTACTTCGATGGAAATAACTGGTCTGATGGCGACTATCCTAACATGATTAGCCTTATTGCCGATCCCATGTGTGTTCATGTAGACAAAGGAAGCGGTGGACCCAGCCTTACGGCAATGAACTTGCGCTTTGTTTACAATGCAGGCCCTGCAAACCCCCACTTTAGGCATGTTCATGAGGCATCTGATGCACTTATTGTAACAACGCTTAGTGGAACGGCAGGAGAACCTAAAGTTGATGCGTACTCAGATTGGGGAATAAAAATTTCGCAGGACAATGGAGCATTAGTTACATACACTTCTAACGGTAATCCATTTGTGAATTTTACATCCAATAATGGGATAATGGTGAAGACCAAGCTTCCTTCTACCGTATGGTATAACGAAGGAAATGTGATCGCCGTTGAGGTAACTATCAGGTTTTACGATGACTGGGGATCACAATGGGTAGACTGGAAAGATAGTTATGCATTATATGCACCAACAGGCTCAACATGGTCCTATACAACAGATTCAGAAGGTAAAATTACTTTAACGTCAGACCTGGCAGGCAAAGATTACTTTTCTGTAGCTAATATTCCTGATAATATTGACATTAACAAGAAAATAGCGGATATAAAATATTTAAACAAATTTGCATATAACATAATTACCGATACAAAAGTAGATTGGGTATACGATGAGCAAAATGCGCTTGTAAAAACAACGTTTACTGCAACATTTGAGCAAAAAGAAGACGCTGGAAATAAACTGCTTTATGCATTATATCCGCACCAGTGGTTAAACTATAAAGGTAGCCTTGCGCCGCACGATATTAAATTCAACTCTGCCAGGGGAGACATGAAACTAATAGAAGCCGAAGGTGGTGTTTTTGAGACGGAATTGAAGTACTACGGTGTTCTGCCCGCATTTCCATTGGTCGCTACAGAGGAAAGTGGATATAGCGACGAGGAACTAATAGCAAAAGTTGATGAAGTAATTGCAGCTGGAGAAGGTAATAATGTGTTCCAGGGCAATACAGTATATGCTACTGGTGTAACATTGGGAAGAACAGCTCAGGTTATTGACATAGCAGACCAGGTTGGATTAACAGAACAACGTGATACCCTTCTTGCATGGGTCAGAAGAAATTTAGAAGACTGGTTAACCTATGAGGATGGGGACAAAGTTTATTTTTACTACGATTCAAATTATGGAGCCCTTATAGGTATTCCACCGGAAAGCGGGATGTTTAGTGATGCGCACTTAAACGATGCACACTTTCAAATGGGATACATGATAAAAGCAGCAGCTATTCTTGCTAAATACAACCCTCAATGGGCAAAAGATTGGGGTGGTAGAGTTGAGAACCTTATAAAGTATACCAATAACTGGAAAAGAGATGACCCAATGTTCCCTCCATTACGGTTCATGAGCCCATATCAAGGATTTTCCTGGGCAACTGGAGATGCAGATTTCCGTGATGGAAACAACCAGGAATCAAGTTCAGAGGCATTAAACTATGCTTCAGCAGTTGCTCTTTGGGGCATGCAAACGGGTAACAAAGAAATTCGTGATTTAGGAATTTATATATATACAACCGAATCTGACGCAACATTAAATTACTGGTGGGATTACAATGAAATAACATATCCAAAAGGTAAAGATTTCGGAAATAAAGAACATGCAATTTTTGGTTACGAAGCCGACTATTTATATCCAATGTCAGGTTTTGTGTTTGGTGATAAATCAGACTTTTCGACCTGGTTTGGAAGTGAGCAAACAGGTTATCAGGAATACCCTGTAGGTATTAACCTACTTCCAATGACAGCTGCTTCAACTTACTTAGCCCGTAACCCGGAGTATGTTAAAACAAAACTTATCGATTGGTTTATTAATAAGTACGGAAGTGTTAACAGATGGAACGAACTTTTCTGGGAGTATTTAGCATTAGCTGATCCACAAAGGGCATTGGGATATTACAAAACTCAGCCTCATGGGGAAACAGAGCCCAGTCCACCAAGCGAAACGGCCCCTCATTATTATCACTGGATACATAATATGGCAGCAATGGGACCATACCGTTCGGATATTACAGCAAACACACCTTCGTACGCAGTATTCGGAGAAGGTTCCGATTTAACTTACGTTGCATACAACCCAACTGCATCTGAAATAGTTGTTGAATTCTCTAATGGAACTGTTATCGCTGTTCCTGCTGGTGAATTGGTAGCAGAAACTCAGTCTATCGATGGTTACGCATGTATTAAGTCACCAGCAAACGAAGAAATAATTATTGATGAAGATAAAAACGGTAGTGAAAATGTAATGCTTGATGCCTCATGTTCAAGCCACCCAACAGGCTCAATTACAAACTATTCATGGAAAGTTGACGGCGAAAACGCAGCTTCAGGGATGACAGCTAATGTAACCCTTGCGAACGGGACACATTCTATTGAGCTTTCAATTACAACAAGTGAAGGTAAAGTTAAAACAAGAACAATTGAAGTATTTGTAACTGCTGGCGAGCCTGTTGCAAAAGCTGGCGAAGACCAGATTGTTACTGATGTAGATGGAAATGGTTCAGAAACAGTAACCCTGGATGGTTCGGGAAGTTTCGATGCTGTTGGTGAAATAACATCGTGGGTTTGGACAGAAGCCAACAATACGATAGCTACTGGCGAAGTTGCCGAAGCTGTACTTACTGTTGGGGCACATACTATAACATTAGCAGTAACCGACAATGATGGAAACGTAGTTACTGATGATGTTGTGATTCATGTAGTACCAGAAATAGGACAAGATGCTACAATTTGGGCTTCTTCAGAAGTTGAAGATCCTTATAATGTTGTTGATAACGATGTAGCAACAAGCTGGGTTAGTCAGGAAAGCGATAATCCACAATGGTTAGCTATGGATTTTGGAAGCGAAGTTAAATTCGACCAGGTAGACATAACATGGCATTCAAGCTACTTTGCTACAGCTTACGAAGTACAGGTATCTAACGATAGAGATTTTACTACCGTTCAAACCATAGCTTCTGAGACTGGGGCAAAAGGAGGTGAAGTTTCTTATAATAGTGAACTTACAGGCCGGTACATGCGTGTTTATGGCACAGAAAGCAATGGAACCACTAGCGACTTTGTTGATGGAAGCGGAAACTTTAAAGCAGTTGTTACCAGTCAGGGTGGTTCAGCGCCAACAATAACTTTTGAACCATTGGTAGAAGGTATTGCTAAAGGCTTCTGTTACCTTAAAATTATTGTAAACGGAACCGATAAGGGAAGCTACCCGACAACTCCGGGCCAGCCATATACCGTTCAGGGTGTTAAAGATGGAGATGTTGTTACATTTAACTATAACTACACATTACCTTCAGGAGCCGGCGTATTTAGCGATGACTTCGAATTTGAAGTAGGAGCTGTAGGCGGTGGTAAGGTTTATGCAATAGCAGAAATCAATGTATACAGTGGTGGATCACGTACCCCTGGAATGAAAGAAAACTTCAAAGCTTCTCAAAGTTCATATTCTTTGGCAAACACAGTTAACGTATATCCTAACCCGGCCTCTGGTAAATTATACATTGGAGGTATTGATGAAAATACATCTTACTCAATCTATAACATTTCAGGCGTAAATGTTATAAACAGTAAAGGTAAAGTAGTAGATATATCCAATATAGATGCAGGATTATATATTTTAATCACAAATTCTAATCAAAGGGTAAAATTCATTAAGGAATAAAAACCAGAGTCCACTCTATTAACCAGAGTGGACTCTTTCTTTTTGAAATAAATCAATTGAACCGAGAAACAATCCTATTAAGGCAACCGGATAAGTTATTATCGCTCTAAAAAGAAAACAGCCGAGAGGTAAATAGAAATCCGGTACGCCCATTACTAACCAATAACTTTATTATTATGAAAACAAAAACCTTTTTGTCTGTGCTAATGTTGGCATTATGCTATACATTGGCGGCACAAAAGTACGATCCGGGATCGGGAAAAACCGTTTTGTTAATCGGCCAAACCTGGCAGCAGGAATTCCAGGACTATGTAAGCGGTGTTAAGCCCCCTGGGGGCTCTTCCCATTATGGAGAAATTTACTCCGGGGAAATTAACCAGGGCAACGATGCGTTTGGAAACGGTTTCCTGACCTACATGAACAACACCTACCCGGGGGCTTATGCATTAATAGCAATAAGCATCAAGGACAACCCTGGGGCAGGCGGTTTTGGGGACACGTACAGTGCATTGCAGGCCATTAATTCAGGAAACCTTGACACACAAATCGACAAGATTGCCCAAACGTTTGCCGATCATTCAAACCTAAAGTTCTACGTCCGTTTAGGCTACGAGGTGAGCCTTTACATGTTTGCCCCCGGCGGTGACACACAGGCATATATAAATGCCTACAACCGCATGGCAAAGCGTATCCGCGCCATAGCAAAAAACGTGGATTTCGTTTATCACCCGGTCAGAGGGTTTAACGATACCAGAGACCTGTACCCAGGTGACGAGTATGTAGATTTTGTAGGGTTCTCGGTATTCAACAACGATATATGCCTGGAGTGCAACGGGACCTTTAATTGCCAGGGCAGCCAGGTTGACCCTAACCTGCAACAAAGTATGGATTTTGCAAAACAAAAAGGTAAACCCATCATTATTGCAGAATCAGCAGTCCAGTCACCCGCAGCGGCAAGTGTTTCTGGTTTTAACGATTACCTTGACAGGTTGTTCGCCGTTGTGGAAAATAATGATGTAAGGGCCCTTGCCTATATCAATTCAGACTGGAACTCACACGGTTGGGGACCGGAATGGGGCGATTCACGTGTTGAGAAGAACTCAGCGGTATTAAGCCATTGGAACAGCTACGTAAACAAGCCGCGCTATATCCATTACAACGGAAGCACAGCCCCAAGCTGTAGCGACGGGATTAAAAACCAGGGGGAAACAGGCATTGACTGTGGGGGCCCATGCCCAGCCTGTACAAACGGGCCAACGTGTAGCGATGGTATCCAGAACGGAGACGAAGAAGGTGTTGATTGTGGCGGTTCATGCCCGAACAGCTGTGGAACAAGTGGGACCTGTAAAGAATTTGGCGTAAGCTACGTAAACGACAATACCATCCGTGTTTATCACAAAGACAATGGCTGGTCGGCCCAATGGCAGTATGTATGCCTTGACGGATATTGTGTAGCCGGGGAAAAGAAAGACGGTTACTATTATAAAGATTTCAAAGCCGCCCTTGGCCAGCAGTATACCATCCAGTTTAAAGCAGAGGACAATGCGACGGGCCAGTACCTGTCACCAGAGGAGAAGGTTACATTCACAAAAGAGAAATGTTCATTTGTAGTTAACGATGCCGATCCTACATGTACCGATGGTGTCCAAAACGGCGGTGAGACCGGTGTAGACTGCGGCGGCCCATGTCCTGCGTGTACAACCGGACCAACCTGTAGCGATGGTATCCAGAATGGCGATGAAACCGGAATAGATTGTGGCGGTTCATGCCCGAACAGTTGTGCAGCAGTAGGCGAAGGAAACTGTGGGGAGTTTGGTATAAGCCATGTAAACGACAACACGGTAAGGGTTTACCATAAGGATAATGGCTGGTCGGCATCATGGCAGTATGTATGCCTTGATGGATATTGTGTTACCGGAGAAAAGAAAGACGGTTACTACTATAAAGACTTCGATGCTGCCCTTGGACAGCAATACGAAATTCAATTCAAAGCACAGGACAATGCCACTGGGCAATACCTGTCGCCAGTAGAGAAAGTTACCTTTACAAAAGACAAGTGTTCATTTACCGGAGGGACTGAACCTACCTGTACAGACGGCATCCAGAACGGTGATGAGACCGGCGTAGATTGCGGTGGTTCATGTCCAAATGCATGTTCAACCGGACCAACCTGTAACGACGGTGTCCAAAATGGTGATGAGACCGGCGTAGACTGTGGTGGTTCATGTCCTCCTTGTGGTAACGGAAACGATCCACTTTCAGGGGCCAAACTGTTGCCTCCTGGTAAAAAGATATTGCTGTCAATAGGACAGGATTTAAAAACAGAACAGGACTACATAAACGGGGGGGTCAACCAAAAAGGGTTCCCTGTTCCCGGAGCTGTTGTATCGTACAACTCTTTCCACACGTTGGAAGAGCCGACATATCCTCAATACGGAGCATTGGGTGAAGCCCCTGACGGGACCCCATATAACAATGACATTAACTGGGGGGCCGGGCCTTTAAACGCACGAAATGCAGCCGACGGTTATCCTGAATCGGCACTGGTTATCGCACTAAACATTGCAGACGGCGGTGATCCGGGCGACGTATGGTGTTCAGGATGTATCTCCCAAATAGGCGGGGGCGCTTACGATACAGAAATCAAGGCCCTTGCAGCCTTCTGTAAAAGACGCCCGAACGAGCCTATCTACCTAAGAATTGGTTTCGAGTTTGACGGAAAGTGGAACCTTGGCTATAGCAATACCGGTGCATTTAAAAGTGCATGGAGAAGAATCGTTGACGTAATGCGTGGCGAAGGTGTAAACAACGTAGCTTACGTATGGCAGTCATGTGCTTCGCCAATTGACGACATTCTTGAGAAAAAACATGAGAATATACAAGACTGGTGGCCTGGTGATGACTATGTAGACTGGTTGGGCCTTTCATGGTTTATGCTTCCAGGGGAGAAACCATTGGTAAGCGGATATGACCCACATACACAGAAACAACTTGCCGATGAGGTGGTTTCGTTGGCCAGGAGCAAGAAAAAGCCGGTGATGATAGCCGAATCTACGCCCCAGGGATATGACCTGACGGAATTGAAAAACTGCCATATGAGCCCAATATGGGACGGAGATGCGGCAACAGGCTGTGTAAGCAAATCGGCAGGGCAAATCTGGGACGAGTGGTTTGTTCCCTATTTCGATTATATCTATGCCAACAAGGATGTCATCCGCCATGTGACCTACATCAATGTCAACTGGGAAGACGACACGGACAAGTTCGGTCCCGGGAGCAACTATGCCGAAGGATACTGGGGCAGGGCAGGAGTTCACGTAAACAGCACCATAGCCAACAACTGGAAAACAGAAATAACAAAAAGTGTTTGGATGCATGGTGGCGACAACAATAATAGCGGTAGCTTAAAATCAATTAATGCGAAAGCTTCTGCACTTACTTCTGTTTCAAATGCCGGTAAAATAGGTATTTCTCCTGTACCAGCTACAGACGAAATAATTTTAACCGGAGTTGATGCAACTGTACAATATAAAATTTATACCGTAACAGGAATGCAGGTAGAAGCCGGACAAGGTACTACTATCGATGTAAATAAGCTTAAGCCTGGTATGTACATACTTACTACTGATGAGAATCAAAGAGTAAGGTTCATTAAAAACTAACTAAGCTAACATAGAAGAACTGCCCGATAATTTTCGGGTAGTTCTTCACCTTTAATCAACCTACACGATTCACTTTAAACCGAACTATTATGAATAAACCAATACCAAGAAGAATACGATTTACCCTGATCTTAATGGTGATTTTATTCCTGAAACTGGATGCCCAGTTTTTGGAAAGGCAAAACACCAATGCAATTCTAGATCCCCAGGGTGTTGTGCTTAGTGGAGCAGGACAAGATGGAGTTTGTGGTCCCGATGCTTTTGATAACTATTGGAAAACTGCACCGGAAGGACAAAAACCGGTTCTTTATATGGACTATATGGATATCTGGAATATGCGTCCAGACTGGTCGAATGACCTTAAAGCTGCTTTACTCAGATATCACCGGCAAGGATATTATGTAATTCCCCAAATGGGATTAAACATTGAACATCAATACCCGGATATAAACGCCGGTTTAATGGAAGAAGAACTCAATAACTTTATTGAGGGGTTAAAATATTTAGGAATACCCATGTATTTAAGAATCGGGTATGAATTCAATAACGGAGGAAAGACTTATGGGGGGAACGATAAAGGTGGAACTGTACCCTGGGCAAAACGCGACCCCGAGGGATATATAAAGTGTTTTCAGATTATAGCGTCAAAAATTAAAGAGGCAGGATTAGAAGTGGCAACGGTTTGGGATGCAAGCCTTTCAGGAGAAACTAATCTTATTGAAAATTGGTACCCGGGCGATGAATATGTTGATTGGTACGGGTTCAATCCATTCAGTGATATATATAACGGTCAGCATGCGGTTACTGTTGAAATGGTGACAGCTGCAGCAGAGAGAAACAAACCAGTCCTTATTGGAGAATCTACACCTCAGTGGATGAACGGTTCATATACCGGTTCATTGGATTGGTATCAGCAATTATATAAAATGGTTGAAGATCAGCCAACAATTAAGGCATTAGGTTACATAAACTGGGACTGGGATGTACAGGACATGATAGCCGGAAATATGGGTTTTGGTTGGGGGGATGCCCGTCTTGAGGCATTTCCAAACGTAAGGGATTATTTTTTTGGCGAATTAAGCAAGCCCGGTTATTTTCATGCATCCAGCGAACAGGAATTCAGGGCACTGTTAGCCTACGATGATAATATAGCTCCTGCTGGTGTGAGCGGTTTAAGAAGAGAAGGGGAAAACCTGGTCTGGAATGGCGTAAACGATAAGGGAGAATCAGGTTTTGCACACTATACCATTTACAAAGATGGGGATCTTTGGGATTATGTTGTTGGAAACTCATATCCGGTAAAAGACTTAGGCGTAGGATACTCAGCTGATGTAAGCGTGGCCGCTGTAGACAGGGCCGGAAATATGGGGGACAAATCATCTTCACTCACTGTAGATCAGGTAAATTCCATTAACCTTATAGAAAATGGATATTTCGACCATAAAAGGACCAGTATTGGATTTGACTGGACTTTCCGTACCTCAAATGGAGGCAATGACGTTGGAGCGGATGACTGGAAAATTGATGGTTCAGGAAAACTGACCGGGCCATATTCAGGGGAAATAACCTGGAAAGTTATGCCAAAGAACCCTGTTGAATGGAAGGTTCAGTTTTACCAGGAATTTTTGGTCGAGAAGGATGTAGAATATGAAATATCATTTAAAGCTGTGGCAGCTGCTCCGATAGATGCAAAAATCGGGTTTATATCCAATGCAATTGAATATATGAACACCCATGTAATGTGGGGAAATGATTTTGACTGGGAAAATGAGTGGCATAAGTTTAATGTTTGGGATATCCAAATTGGAACAACGCCGCAAAGCTATGAATTCAAAGGAGTAGCTGATCGCAATGATATAGCCCGCCTGACATTTTTACTGGGTAATTCTTCTCCAACCACTGTTTGGGTTGACGATGTGGAAGTAATTGTACGGAACGATATGAAAGATCCGGTAGCAAAAGCTGGAAAAGATCAGGTTATTGTGGACAATGATTGTTCCGCAACAGTAAGCCTGGATGGCACGAAAAGTTTCGATCCTGATGGTTCAATAACGGGTTATCGTTGGTTAGAAGGAGGAAAAGAAATCTGCACAAACTCTAAATGCGATGTTGTCCTGGAATGTGGAACCCATGAAATAATTCTTGAAGTAAAAGATAATGACGGAAATATTGGTAGTGACAAAGTAACCATTACCGTTACAGACGGTAACCCAATTGCTAAAGCCGGAGAGGATCAGACAATAATTGATAGTGATGGAAACGGTAAAGGGTCCGTACAACTGGATGGTTCAGAAAGCACCGACCCCGATGGTGAGATAACAAAGTGGGAGTGGAAGTCAAATAACAAAGTACTTGCAGAAACTGAAACAGCCACAGTAGAACTACCTTCAGGAGAGAATAAAGTTACTTTAATTATCACCGATAATGATGGAAACATGGCTTCTGATGAGGTAATAATTAATGTAGTTCCTGATGTGGCAACAGGCGCTAAAGTTACCGCTTCGTCCACAAGTGAAGGAAAACCGGAGAATGTAATTGACAGGGTTACCGGCAGTGAATGGAAAAGTGAAGAAAGTGATCAGCCCCAGTGGGTGAAATTAGACCTGGGAGAATCGAAAAGCATATCGCAGGTAGATGTGGTATGGGGTGCTAAATACTATGCAAAAGCATACGAGGTACAAATCTCTGACGACAACAATTTTGCGAACTTTACCACTCTGGCAAAAATAACCAAAGGAGATGGCGGAGAAGATCTGTTCCCGGCAAATCCGGTACTAAAAGGTCGGTATGTAAGGGTTTATGCAACAGAAAGTTCAACCGGAAGCGGAGAGTTTGTTGATGGAAGCGGCAACTTTAAAATGACAGTGTCTTCAGAAATTCCACCTCAGATAACATTTGTTCCACTGAAAGATAAAATGGGGGCAGGGTTCTGTTATGCAGAAATAACAATAAATGGAACAAATACGGGTAGTTATGCCCTTACGCCAAACGAGCCCTACACAGTAAATGCAAATAAAGGCGACGAAGTAACAGTCTGCTTTAAATACACATTACCCGACGGGGCACAGGCCGAAAGTGACTGCTTTACATTTATCGTTGGCGAAGTCAGCACAGGCAGCTATTATGCAATTGATGAGATCAGGGTATTTAGTTTGGATAACAAACCGGTTGATAACGACGCTGATGGATATAACAGTATCGAAGATTGTGACGATAACAATCCGGACATTAATCCCGGGGCAGCAGAAATTCCCGATAACAATATTGACGAAAATTGCGATGGTGTATTGGCAATTACCGATAAAGACGGTGATGGATATGGAATAAATGAGGATTGCGACGATACCGATAAATCAATTAACCCGGGGGCAACTGATATTCCTGACAATGGAATTGATGAAGACTGTGATGGCGAAGATGCAACAAATGACAGGGATGGAGACGGATATCCTGTGCCTGAAGATTGCAATGACGAAGATTCGTCTATTAACCCGGGAGCTACGGAAATTCCGGACAACGACATTGATGAAAACTGTGATGGCGTATTAGGCATTACCGATGAAGACGGCGATGGATACGGAATAAATGAAGACTGCGACGACAGCAATCCGGACATTAATCCTGGAGCAACAGATATACCCGATAACGGGATTGACGAAGACTGCAACGGAGAAGATGCAAAATCGGTTAAAGACTGTTTGGCTTCAGAAGAAGACTACGATTACTCAGCCAGTCAAAAGGAAGGAGAAAATACCCTTGAAATAACATTTGAATCAAAAGTCAACTCTTCATTTGTTGATTTATGGATTGCTGTAAATGGAGGCGGAACTCAGGGAATCAGAGGAACACAGGTAGAGAATACCTGGACATGGGCACTTGCTCAGGCAGGGGGAAAAACTTTTGCTGAGGGCGATAACATAACATTCTACTTCAGGTATCAGCATAACTTTAATCCCGGACAGTCAGATACTCCGGAAGGAAAATATATAATCGGACAGGGATGTGCTACCATGAAGTCTGTTACTTCTTTAGATGAATCTCTAGCAGAAAATGTCTCCATTTATCCGAACCCGGCAAGTTCTTATTTAACCATAATTGGAAAACAGTCAGGAACACCTTATTCTGTTTACAGCCTGACAGGGACATTGGTAAAATCCGGTCTGGGAAATACAGTTGGACTCTCGGAATTAGCATCTGGCCTTTATATCCTTTATGTCGAAGGGGAAAGGTTCAGTTTTGTTAAGAAATAATAAGAATTCAATTCGTTGTTGCAAACACCTGTAAAGTTTGCAGCAACGAATTTTTCTCGCACAACATCACTCACACTAACCGATTAATTAAACTACCTAATTATGAAAACTTTTTGTAAAAAAGTCATGTTTATAACATTGGCTGTATTAATGAGTATTGCCTTGTTGGCTCAGGAAGAAGGGTTAAAAGGAGAGTACTTTAACAACCTGGCCCTTACGGGGGCCCCGGATCATACCCAAACCGATCCGACCATTAATTTCAACTGGGGCACCAGTGGACCGATTGGCATAGGCCCCGATAATTTTACGGTGCAATGGTCAGGAATGATTACTCCCCGTTATAGTGGTATGTACACTTTTTATGCTACAGCTGATGATGGAGTTCGTTTACGTATAAACGGACAAACCATAATCAATCGTTGGGGAACAAATCCGGCTACAGAATTTAGGGGTAAGTATTCCTTAACAGCTGGAAAACAGTACCATATCGTTTGTCAGTATAAAGAAGATGGGGGTGAAGCATCTATACGTCTGGAATGGAGCAGTGATCAACAGACAAGAGAGATAGTTCCGGCCGCTCAGTTATACCCTCAGTTTGTTGGAGAAGAGCCCGCAGACAGTGGAAAAACTTATCTGGCCCCGGAAACTTACATAAAAGGAAAATTCACCCCTCCCGATGGACAGGTGCTTCAAATAATCGGACAGGATTTAGACGGAATTGAAGGATACACAGGAAATGTAATTTCAACCCCCGGTGGAGTTACCCAATACACAGATATTGCAAATAATAACCAGCCATGGGTTTTATATGGCTTGTACGGTTTAAATAAAGTTTCTGATAACCCACCGCTTGCTTCAGACGATGTTGACTATGGTGCCGGAGCCATTCATGTGGAGAGAACTGTATATGACTATCCCAATTCGGCACTACAGGTAGGGTTGTACCTTGTAGGCTCACTGGGGAGCATCAATGCCGGTTCAATGGATCAATATGTGGAAGAACTGGGAAATTTCTTTAAGCAAGTTAGTCCAACGCCTGTATACCTCCGGATAGGTTATGAATTCGATGGTTCGTGGAACTCTTATTCAGCCGGTGAATATGTACAGACATTTAAGTATTTAGTTGATTACTGGAGAGGGATGAAGGTAGAAAATGTAGCGTATGTATGGCAATCGGCAACATACGGAAATTCTCCCACTGCAATTGAAAACTGGTATCCGGGCGACGATTATGTGGATTGGACAGGATGTTCATACTTTGTTTACAATACAGCACCTTTTGATAATATCTTAAAATTTTCGCGAGACCATAATAAACCAATGATGATTTGTGAATCAACTCCGGAGTATTACGATATCTCTGCAGAAGATTCATATGCAACCAATGGAAGCTCTCATACCAAGGTAAGTGCACGCTATATATGGGATGCCTGGTTTGCCGGAATATTCGACCTCATTTATTCAAACACCGATGTAATCCGTGCATTCTCCTATATAAACACCGAATGGAACAAACAAGCTATGTGGGGAGACATTTGGGGAGACAGCCGCATAGAATCAAATCCAGAGATTCAAAAGTGGTGGATGCAGGAAATGGACAAGCAGACATTGGAAAAAGACGGAAGAAAATTGTTCCTTCAGGGAAGCACCGATTTGTTTTCTGTACTTTGGGATGGCAATATGCCTGAGCCAACCTGCGACGATGGCGTGAAGAACGGAGATGAAGAAGGCATAGACTGCGGCGGGTCATGTCCAAACCAGTGTCCCGAGCCAACCTGTTACGATGGTATTCAGAATGGCGATGAGGAAGGTGTTGATTGTGGTGGATCATGTCCAAAAGGTTGTCCTGGTTCAGGAACATGTAAAGACTTTGGCGCCTCTTATGTCAATGACAATACCATTCGGGTATATCATATTGACAAAGGCTGGTCGGCAACATGGAATTACCTGTGTGTTGATGGATATTGTCAGGAAGGAGTTAAACAGGATGGCTATTACTATCAGGATTTTACAGCAACACTTGGTCAGAATTATAAAATACAGTTTAAAGTTCAGGACGAAGCAGAAGGACAATATTTATCTCCTGAAGAAACGGTAACATTTACTGAAGAAAGCTGCACTTTTGTTCAAATAAATGGCCCCGCTTGTAACGATGGTATACAGAATGGCGACGAGACCGGTATCGACTGCGGCGGAAGTTGTCCGGATTCATGTCCGGCAGAACCAACCTGTGATGATGGAATTTTGAATGGCGATGAAACGGGTATTGACTGTGGAGGAAGCTGTCCGGATTCATGCAGTACTGAACCAACTTGTAGTGACGGAATTCAGAATGGAGACGAAGAAGGAATTGACTGTGGTGGCTCCTGCGACAAAATATGTCCTGAACCCGGAACTTGTGAAGAATTTGGTATGACTTACCAGGATGATAACACAGTATTGGTCTATCACAAAGATAAAGGTTGGACAGGAAACTGGAATTATATCTGCCTTGATAACAGCTGTGTTCAGGGGGATCTTTCAGATGGATATTATAAGAAAACATTTACAGCTACATTAGGTGACGAGTACACCATACAGTTTAAAGTTCAAGACGATGGATCGGGACAATACGTTTCTCCTGAGAAAAAAGCTACGTTCACAAAAGACAAGTGTACATTCAGCGCCGAATTGAAGTCTAAAAATGCAAGTCATACAAACGAAATAAGCAAGGTCTCTAAAATATTCGTTAAACCAGTTCCGGCATCAGACTTTATTACCCTGGTTGGTATAGGAGAATCAGTTAATTACAGTGTTTACAGCCTTTCCGGGATAAAAATCATGACAGGAAAAGGGAATGTTATTGACATAGCAAACCTGGAATCCGGAATTTATTTGCTGAAAACACAAACAAACGAGAGAGTAAGGTTTATTAAACAATAAGGATTTAAAATTATTCTCCTCAGAATCTCGATTAAGTGCACCTCTGTGGTTTAAAACTAAACCACAGGGTGCCGTGGGGAGAAATTAAAAAAGAAGATGAAGTCTAAAAACTAAATAAGAAACCAAAATAGTGTTATGTCAAACATCAGGGGGCAGGCACGGATTATCTTCGGAAAGCTCTGCCATTAGAACAGCATCGCTTGCTTTCCTCAAGTTCCCCAGGATCGCAATTACGTCACTCCGGGGTGGCACGACGAAGGAACTTAGCGTTAGCGGTCTCACGGACGATAGGGAGTAATCCTATCCGTCAATCGAAGGTTGACATGACACTAGTTATATATGAATATAAAACCTGATAAGCCAACTATTTGAACAAACAATGATAAGATGATGATTGGCTGTGAACAGATAGCGGCCTCTCAAAAATCTATTACGCTAACGTCTCATAATTACTAACCAAAAAAATCTAAAAAATGATTTGTAGATTTAAAAATCACAATGAAGAAAGAACCAGGCTTTCAGTCCTAATGAAAGCAGTTCTTGTGGTTCTTTTATGTAGCATCAGTTTTTATGCAGCAAATGCCCAAATGGAAACCCGGGTTAACACGGGAGCAATGCTTGAACTCAAAGACAAGATCTATTCCGGAGCAGGGCAGGCCGGGGTTACAGGTTTCGATGGGTTCGAAAGCTATTGGTCAATTGCCCCGGCGAATCAAAAACCGGTAATTTTTATGGATTATTTCGACTCATACAACATTGGGCCGGAATGGACGCACGAGTTAAAGCAGGAACTATTAAAATTTCATCGTCAGGGATATTATGTAATCCCTCAGCTTGGCTACAACATTGATTATTTCTGGCAAGAAATATTATCAGGTGGCCATCAAAAAGAGCTGGACAACCTTGTGAAAGGGTTTCAGTATTTAGGAATGCCCGTTTTTTTACGTATTGGTTATGAATTTAATAACCAAAAAGGGTGGGAGCCTTCACAATACGCTGAGGTTTACAAAATAATAACCGATAAATTGCGTGCAGGAGGTGTAGAGGTAGCCACAGTATATAATGCAGGGCTGTCCGGAACGCAAGGTGTAATGAATTACTATCCCGGAGACGAATATGTAGACTGGATGGGATATAATACCTTTTCATGGGATATTGCCGGAGGGCAACATTCAATCATTAATGAGTTTGCCGGGGCGGCAGCAGAGCGTAATAAGCCCCTTATGATTGGAGAGGCGTCACCAACGGCAATTAACCAGGTAACATATAACAGCTGGGGTTTCTTCGAAACATATTTTAGTATGATTGAAGAACGTGCAGCATTAAAGCAAATGTGTTATATCAATTGGAGTTGGGACATTCAGGACATGGTTGCCGGTAATGGACTGTTCCCGTGGGGCGATTCACGTCTAAATATGCCGGGTTCGGTAAAAGACCAGTTTTTTGCCCGGTTGAATAAGCCGGAATACTTCTTTGCAACATCAGAAGAAGCTACACGTGCATTATTCTTTTATGATGACGATCAGGCCCCTTCCGCTCCAACCGGATTAAGCCGTAACGGGGACTATATCACCTGGAGTCCTGTAACCGATAAGGGCGAATCAGGTTTGGCGCATTACACCATATACAAAGACGGAAAATTTTGGGATTATATAGGAACAGAAAGCTATCCCGTAAAAGATCTTGGCTATGGCGAAACAACCAATTTCCAGATTCTTGCTATGGACCGTGCAGGAAATGCCAGTCCTCTATCTGCTGGTTTAAATGTTAATATGAACGACCGCCTGGAGCTTATCGTAGACGGTGAATTTAATCAGCCACCAACAAGCTGGAGTATTGACTGGCAGTGGAAAGGCAGCCAGGATGGGCAGGCAAAACCCGCTCCCGATGATATTACAGGTAACTTAAACGGCGATGGCTTATTATCCGGACAAAACTGTATCAAACTCACCTGGGACAAAGATATATCTAACCCCAAAGACTGGAAACTACAGTTAATGCAACATTTTCAGGTTGTAAAAGGTGAAGATTATGTGATTTCCTTCATGGCCTATTCAGAAGAACCAACAACGTTCAAATTGAAATTCATGGATCATGCTCCATGGTGGAACTGTACCCATTTTCCTGCCGGAAGCGATCCGAACTTCGATACCGAATGGCAGATTTATGACGAGTGGGAAGTAACACTTACCCCGGAGCCTAAAACATATACGTTTGTAAGTACTTCACCTGAAACAGAAACCGCAAGGTTAGCATTCATGTTTGGAAAATCATACAGAACTACGGTATATGTAGATGCTGTTTCAGTATCGGCAGGACTGGGAAGTTATGTAATAGCAAATGCAGGCGGAAACCAGGTTGTAATTGATTATGATGAAGACGGAGAAGAGGAAGTAACACTCGACGGAAGTGAGAGCCGTGTATTAAATGGAACAATTGAAAGTTACAAGTGGGATGTTGAAGGAATTGGTACGTTCGACGGTGCAGTTCAAAAACTTACCCTTAAGAGGGGCAAATATACAGCGAAACTTACTGTTACAGCTGATGATGGTTCTTCAGATACCGACGAAGTTATTATTAGTGTAGAGAAATACGATCCGGATCCACAATTACCATATGCAGATCAATCCATTCCTGGTATTATTGAAGCAGAATTCTTCGATAAGGCCAAACAAGGAAAAGGAGAGGGAATTTCTTATCATGATGCAGATGCAGAAAATCATGGCGGCGTACGTCCTGAAGAAGCAGTTGATGTTGGGGACAACCCTGTAGCAGTAGGCTGGACAGCCGACGGAGAATGGTTGGAATATACCGTAAATGCTACAGCCGGAACCTACAGGCTGGACGCTCTTGTGGCATCTGACCTGTCAAGCGCCGGATCGATGAAAGTAAGCATTTTAGGAGGCGAAGAACTTGCAATGTTCGATGTCCAAAGCACCGGAGGATGGGGAACGTATGAAGTAATATCAAAATCTGGTATTACAATAGCCAAAACGGATACAATAATCCTTAGAATTGATATTCAGGGAGGCGATTTTAATATTGATAAGATTGAGTTTGTTTCTGAAGGCGCACCTGTTGATAACGATGGCGATGGATATAACAGTACGGAAGACTGTAATGACAACGACGCTTCTATTAACCCCGGAGCAACAGATATACCAGACAACGGAATAGATGAAGACTGCGACGGTAAAGATGCTACTACACCAAAAGATAACGACGGTGACGGATATACTACAGAAACAGACTGTAACGATAATGATTCAACAATCAACCCTGGGGCAACTGAAATACCCGATAACGATGTTGACGAAAATTGCGATGGCGTATTAGGCATAACCGATAACGATGGTGATGGTTATGGAATAAACGACGACTGCAACGACAACGATGCTTCTATTAATCCTGGAGCAACTGAAATACCTGGAAACGGTATCGATGAAAATTGTGATGGTGTAGACGATCCAATTACTGACGACTGTTATGCTTCAACAGATGAGTATGGCTATACCGTAAAACAAACAGAAGGGGCTAACGAGCTTGATTTTACTTTTGACTCAAAAGTAAGTTCTTCATTTGTTGACTTATGGTTATCGTTAAACGGTGGAGGTTCCCAGGGAATTAGAGGAAGTCAGAGTGGGGACACCTGGAGCTGGACGATAAGCCAGGTTGGTGGAATAAGCATTAATGAAGGTGACAAAGTAACATTCTTCTACAGGTATCAGCATAACTATGTACCTGGGCAGTCAGATACACCTGAAGAAGCATATGTATTGGGAGAAGGTTGTGTTAGAATGAAGTCAGTAACATCAACAGACGAAAGCATGGCTCAGAAAATGGCCATTTACCCGAACCCGGTAAAAGATATGTTAGTAATTCACGGAAGCTTGGGTGAAATACAATACGAGATAATTGACTTATCCGGAAGTAAAATAACTGAAGGTATCGGAAAAACGATTAATCTTTCCGGACTTAATTCAGGTATGTACATTCTAAAAGCGAATGACGAATATATTCGTTTCATAAAGGAATAGAAAATTTTATAAGGTGCCTCTTTTGAAGGGGCGCCTTTATTTAATTATAGTACGCTCATAATAAACACTATATAAAAGGATTAATCTGTAGAAAAATTCCCGGATATAGAGATAAAGATAAAAGTGTAGAGATTATGTTATGATATATAATAAAAAGGTTATATATTGAAGGTGAGTTTACGAGTTTTACAACACTTCGGCCACCGTGTTTCTATGTGCAGTTACTATTGAATACGGTCAGTGGGGATTATTTAACGCTAATCAGCCCCGCTTAACTAATTCATACACTTGTGTTATGCCAGGCATACCGGGTCAGGAATCATTATCGTTTTCCCTTTTTGATTAAACAAACAGGAAAAGCAGAATAATTGATATCCGGAACCTGAAACTTGACGAACACGGCATAATCTATTCAACATTAAATTTTTAACATTATTCTCCAGGAATAATTTCTAAAGTACTGTCATAAACCCATAAAGTAAACTCCTAAATGATGTAAGAATTGGAGCAGCGTTCACCATGCTTGCAAAAAGCTCATAAAATAAGGTATAAACACCTTAAGATTTGGGTATTGCATGAACTGTGGTCCAACGGCATACTAATAACTAAAACAAACTATCATGAAAAAAATTCTTAAATGGAAAAAGAAGTTTACAGGAACTCTTATGGGACTGGCACTTGTTTCAACAGGCCTGCATGCTCAAATGCAGGATCGGGTAGAGAATGGGGCTGCATTGGAGTTAAAAGGTAAGATTTGGTCAGGGGCCGGTCAGGCTGGAACAACCGGTTTCGACGGGTTTGAAAACTATTGGAACTTAGCTCCGGCCGATCAAAAGCCAAATATTTTTATGGATTATTATGACACCTGGAACATGAATGAAAGGTGGTCAATAGAATTAAAAAGGGAACTATTAAAATTTCATCGTCAGGGCTACTACGTATTGCCGCAATTTGGCATAAACGTTTATTATTTATGGCAGGAATACCTGGCCGGAACACAAAATGATGAGCTTGACAATCTTGTAAAAGGGCTGAAATATTTGGGAATGCCCGCTTTCATACGTATTGGATATGAATTTAATAATTTCCCCGGAGATCCGTGGTTAACAGCCTATACACCAGAACAGTTTGCTGAAGTCTATCGCATTATAGCGGATAAAATCCGTGAATCAGGCATTGAAGTTGCTTTGGTTTGGGACTGTGGGCTCTCGGGAAAACAAAATATAATGGATTACTATCCCGGTGATGAATATGTTGACTGGATGGGATTCAACACTTTTAGTGATATTGCAGGAGGACAGCACTCAACAGCAGTAGCAATGATGAACGAAGCCACAGAAAGAAATATTCCTGTGTTGATAGGGGAAGCTTCACCAATGATTGTAAACCAGGTTACTTATGACAAATGGGGTTGGTATGAAACCTATTTCTCTATGATAGAAGATCAGCCCACCCTTAAGCAAATGACATACATTAACTGGGACTGGGACGTACAGGATATGGTTGGAGGAAACGGAATGTTCCCATGGGGAGACTCCCGTCTTCAAATGCCCGGTTCTGTAAAAGATCAATTCTTTAGCAGAATAGATAATGACAAATACTTTTTTGCTACAAGTGAAAAGGAAACCAGGGCATTATTCTTTTACAACGATAAGCAGGCACCAGCGCAGGTTACCGGTTTAAGAAGAAGCGGAGATAAACTGGTATGGAATAAAGTTACAGATAACGGAGAGTCCGGTCTGGCACACTATACCATTTATAAAGATGGTAAAATGTGGGATTACATTATTGGCGAAGAGTATCCGATACAGGACTTATACTATGGTTACGATGCAGATATTCAGGTATTGGCCATGGACCGTGCAGGAAATGCCAGTCCGTTGTCTGCG
The DNA here is from genome assembly GCA_965230395.1 of Bacteroidales bacterium. Classification (GTDB taxonomy): domain Bacteria; phylum Bacteroidota; class Bacteroidia; order Bacteroidales; family UBA10428; genus UBA10428. The sequence continues at coordinate 37,970 of CBDDKV010000001.1, read as the reverse complement.
GCGTTAACAGTTAACCTCGATAACCGTTACGAGTTGTTGTGGGATGGAGAATTTGATTACCCGTCAACCTCTGTGGCAGTAGACTGGAAATGGATGGGAACACAGGATGGAGACGCAAAATCAGGACCTGACGATATTATAATCGACAATTCAGGAAAATTATCCGGTCAAAATTCATGTATTCTTCCCGATTATCAAATGCAGGACAACATGAATAACTGGTGGAGATACAAGCCAAAAGAATATCCAAAAGACTGGAAAGTTCAGTTATTCCAGGCATTTCAGGTTCAGGAAGGGGAAGAGTATACAATAACCTTTCAAATTATGGCCGAGGAAGAAAGGTCATTCAAGCTTTATTTTATGGATCATCACGTAGATCCATTCCATACGCACTTTCCCGCAGGTCAGGATCCAAACTTTGATACCGAATGGCAATTTTATGAAATCTGGGACGTAACAGCAGGACCAGAACCAAAGACTTATACATTCAAGGCTGTTGCCCCGGTTACAGAAACAGCCCGGTTGTCCTTTATGATGGGAAATACAGAACCAACCACTATGTGGATTGATGCCGTATCTGTTTCGTGCGGGCTGGATATGGACGATCCTGTACCAGTACCAGGTGATAACATTGTTGCACTTGATCAAGACAATAATGGCGTTGAAACCGTAACACTGGATGGTTCTCAGTCATATGACGAAGATGGTACAATTGAGCGCTATACATGGAAAGAAAATGAACAGGTACTGGCTGAAGGAGAAATTGTTAACGTCGAATTTAATGCAGGGATACACATTGTTGCCCTGGAAGTGGAAGACAATGATGGAAACATTGCCAGTCGTTCAATAGAAGTAATTGTAACAAACGGAGATCCAATTGCAGTAGCTGGTGAGGATCAAATGCTTATCGACAAAAATGATGACGGAGTTGCCACAGTTGAACTAAACGGATCATCAAGTCAGGATCCCGACGGAACAATTGACAAATATTCCTGGAAAGCAAACGGTAAAGAAGTTGCTTCAGCAGCTACCGCATCAGTTGAATTACCAGTTGGGGCAAATAACATAACATTAACAGTTACAGATAACAGTGGAAGAACAGCATCAGACGAATTAAAAGTAATTGTAGTTGGAGATGTTACCTCAACAGCAACAATTACCGCATCATCAAGTTCGCAAACTGCTGAAAATGCAACCGACGATGATGAGGCAAGCGGATGGAAAAGTGAAGAAACACAAGGTGCAGAATGGGTAATGCTCGACCTGGGTGCGCAAACCGGAATTGTTGGTGTTGACCTGTTATGGGGCAAAGAATACGCTACGAAATACGAAGTTCAGGTTTCTGCTAACAGCAATTTTGCATCATATGAAGTGGTAGGCAAAGTAGAAAAAGGAAACGGAGAACTTGATGAGTTTGTTGTAGATCCGGTTCAGCAAGGACAATATGTACGTATTGCAATGTCAGAAAGCGTTGACAAAGGTAATGAAGTGGAAGATGCAACCGGAAACTTTAAGGCTACCATCTCTCCTGATGTTCCACCTACAATTACATTCAAACCTAAAGCTTCAAACATCGGTTCAGGCTTCTGTTATCTTGAATTAACCGTCAACGGAACCTATAAAGGAAGTTATGCGGTTACTCCAAATCAGCCTTACACAGTTAATGGTGTTAATGCCGGCGATGAAGTATCATTTGGCTTTAAATATACATTGCCAGATGGCGCACAAGCAATAAGCGACAACTTCATATTCACCGTAGGGGAAGTAAGCGCAGGTTTCTATTATGCATTGAATGAAATTCGTGTTTATGCATCTAACTCAACCCTTAAGAAAGAAGAAGGTAAAGAGAAAAAATCTTCTGGAATAAAAACAATCAAAAAGCAGTCACCAGCCATTTCGCTTTATCCGAACCCTGTGACAGATGTATTGGAAATATCAGGAATCGAAGAAGATACACAAATATCAGTAATGGATTTAACCGGAAAGGCCTTGAAAACACAGAAAGGAAGTCAGGTTGATGTTTCAGCCCTGGATCCGGGAATATATTTCCTATTGGTCGATTCCGTAAAAATAAGATTTATTAAAAGATAACAAAGATATGGAGAAGCAGTGGAACGAATGTACCACTGCTTTTCTTTTTTAAGCTAACATCTAATTATTCACTAACCAAAAATGAAAAACTATGATTTTTAGATTTAAGAATCAAAATGAAGAAAGGTTTCGGCTTTCAGTTTTTATGAAAGCCATTCTTGCAATTGTCCTGTGCAGTTTTATCCCTACTGCAGTCAATGCACAAATGAAACCCCGTGTTAATACAGGGGCAATGCTTGAAATAAAGGACAAAATTTATTCCGGGGCCGGTCAGGCAGGAATCACCGGGTTTGATGGGTTCGAAAGCTATTTTGATTTGGCCCCCGCCGATCAGAAGCCCGTTTTATTCATGGATTATTACGATTCGTACAACATTGGACCAGATTGGACCCGCGAATTAAAAGACGAGATCATGAAGTATCACCGTCAGGGATATTATATCATTCCTCAAATTGGTTATAACATTGACTATTTCTGGGAAGATATAAAAGCAGGTGGCCATCAGGAAGAACTGAATAACCTGGTAGAAGGGTTCCGCTACCTGGGTGTTCCTGTATTCTTGCGTATCGGATATGAATTTAACAACCAGAAAAACTGGGCCCCTGCCGATTATGCCGAAGTTTTTAGAATTATAACAAAGAAGTTAAGAGATGGCGGTGTTGAAGTAGCTACTGTTTTTAATGCCGGGTTATCAGGTAATGCCGGACTTGAAAGCTATTATCCGGGAAGTGAATATGTTGACTGGCTGGGCTTTAATACTTTTTCATGGGACATTGTTGGCGGACAACATTCTACCATGAAAGAGCTAATTGCCATTGCTGAAGCTGAAGGTAAACCGGTAATGATAGGTGAAGCTTCATCGACAGCTGTAAACCAGGTTACTTATAATGACTGGAGCTTTTACGAAACGTACTTTACGATGATTGAAGATCAACCTACCATTAAGCAAATGGTACACATTAACTGGAGCTGGGATATTCAGGACATGGTTGGTGGAAACGGAATGTTCCCATGGGGAGACTCAAGACTTCAAATGCCGGGTTCCGTAAAAGACCAGTTCTTTAATAGAATTAATAAGAAGGAATATTTTTATGCCACTGATGAGCGCACAACCAGGGCCCAGTTTGGATATAATGACCGTTCAGCGCCTTCAAAAGTAACAGATGTAAAACAAGAAGGGGATAAACTTACCTGGAATACAGTAAGAGAAAGAGGTTCAGGTCTTGCTCACTATACGATTTACAAAGACGGAAAACTTTGGGACTATATTATCGGAGAAGAATATCCGGTTGAAGACCTTGGCCACGGGGATAAAGCAACCGTGCAGGTTATAGCTATGGACCGAGCAGGAAACGAAAGTGAAATGTCGGAAGCTGTAGAAGTGAAAATGAGAGAAAGAGAAGAACTTATCTGGGACGGAGAATTTAATAAACCTCAAACCAGCGTAGCTCTTGGCTGGAGATGGATGGGTTCTCAGGATGGAGATGCAAAACCAGCACCGGATGATATTTCAGGAAACATTGATAATTCAGGAAAACTGTCAGGTCAGAATTGTGTAAAACTTACATGGAATAAAGATCTTGACGTACCAAAAGACTGGAAACTTCAATTCTTCCAGCAATTCCAGGTCCAACAGGGACAAACTTATACCATTTCGTTCATGGCAATGGCCGACGAACCTACAACCTGTAAGCTTAAATTTATGGACCATGCCCCATGGTGGAACTGTACACATTTCCCTGCCGGAACAGATCCGAATTTCGATACAGAATGGCAGTTCTACGGTACGTGGGACATAAACATTACAACAGAGCCTCAAACGTTTACCTTTGAAAGTACTGCACCTGTTTCTGAGACAGCACGTTTATCGTTTATGTTTGGAAAATCGCACCGCACCGCGGTTTATATCGATGCGGTTTCTGTATCAACTGGAGGTCAGGCTGCGATAGTTGCAAATGCCGGCCGCGATCAGTCAGTGGTTGATGAAGACAATAACGGATCTGAAGAAGTAACACTGAATGGTAACTTAAGTACAGGACCAATTGAAACGTATAGCTGGAATGTACCAGGAGTTGGAACACTTGAAGGGGCAGTTCAGAAAGTAAACCTCTCTGTAGGAACACACGAAATAACACTTACAGTGCGTTCAAGCGATGGCAGAGAATCTTCAGACCAGGTAACTGTTATTGTAAACGCCCCTGAAGATAAGGACAACGATGGATATACAACAGCCGATGACTGTAACGATAATGATGCATCTATCAATCCGGGAGCAACAGAAATTCCTGACAACGACGTTGATGAAAACTGTGACGGAGTATTAGGTATTACTGATAACGATGGTGATGGTTATGGAATTAACGAAGATTGCGACGACAACAATCCGGATATTAATCCGGGAGCTACGGAAATACCAGGAAATGGTATCGACGAAAACTGCGACGGAAGCGATGAACCAGTGGTTGACGGATGTACCGGCTCTACCGATGAATACGAATATGTTGTAGCTCAAAAGCAGGGAACAAATGAACTTGAAATAAAATTTGAGTCAAAAGTTAACTCTTCATTTGTTGATTTATGGTCGGCCGTTAATAATGGCGGTTCACAAGGTGTAAGAGGAAATAAAGATGGCAACACCTGGACCTGGACATTAAGTCAGACCGGAGGGGTTACCTTCCAGGATGGTGATGAAGTGAAATTCTTCTTTAGATATCAGCACAACCATAACCCTGGACAATCGGACACTCCGGAGAACACATACAAACTTGGAACAGGATGTGTAAGAGTGAAATCGGCAACATCAGTTAACGAAAGTCTTGTTGAACGTATTTCGGTTTACCCGAATCCGGTAAAAAATATGTTAATCGTTCGCGGACTTACTGAAGGTGCGGAGTATTCAATAATTGATTTATCCGGAAGTAAAGTAGCCAATGGTATTGGAAATACAATAAATGTTTCCGGACTTCAGTCAGGAGCTTATATTCTTAAAGCAAATGACAAATATGTTCGTTTCATAAAAGAATAAATTCAATAGAGTGATCCCGATCCGGGGTCACTCTTTTTTCAATAAAAAGAACTAATAAACAACTATAATCCCAACCACTATGAAAACAAAAATATTTCTACCCATCTTATTATTCGTTGCCTTTTGTTTATCAGCAACAGCACAATATAATCCCGGAAAGGGAAAAACACTTCTTTTAATTGGTCAGACATGGCAGCAGGAATTTCAGAACTATGTCAATGCAGTAAAACCTCCCGCAGGATCATCACATTACGGAGAAATCTACAAAGGCGAAATAAACCAGGGAGATGATGCTTTTGGCAACAACTTTTTAACCTACGTAAACAATACATACCCGGGAGCCTATGCTTTGGTGGCAATTAGCATTAAAGATAATCCGGGAGCAGGGGGGTATGGCAACACATACAGTGCTCTGAAAGATATTGCTGCCGGCAAATGGGATGCACAAATAGACCAGTTTGCACAAACATTTGCAGCACATTCAGACCTAAAATTCTTTGTTCGCCTCGGTTACGAAGTGAGCCTGTATATGTTTGCTTCAGGAGGCGACTCTCAGACATATAAAGACGCATATAACCGCATGGCCAGACGTATAAAGGCAATCGCCGGAAACGTTGAATTTGTGTATCACCCCGTGCGGGGATTTAACGATGTAGTCGATCTGTATCCAGGTGATGAATATGTTGACTGGGTAGCCCTCTCCGTTTTTAATCACGATGTTTGCCTTTCATCGCCATCAGGTTCAAATTGTAGCGGAAAAATCGACGGAAACCTTGAAAAAGCATTCGACTGGGCAGTTAACACAAAGCATAAGCCCGTAATGATAGCAGAATCAGCTGTTCAAAGATATGCTTCAGAAACCCCCGAAGGGTTTATTGATTACCTTAATCGTGTACGGGACATTATTGATACTTACGACGTAGGTGTTTGGGCATATATAAATTCAGACTGGAATGCCCATAACTGGACAGGTGACTGGGGCGATTCAAGAGTAGAAGCTAACTCAACCGTACTAAAACACTGGAACAGCATTGTGAATACATCAAGATATGTTCATTATGGAGATAATATTGCCCCAACCTGTAATGACGGTATTCAGAATGGTGATGAAGAAGGTATCGATTGCGGTGGATCTTGTCCGGATAAGTGTGATACAACAGTTGTCCCAACCTGTGATGATGGTATACAGAATGGTGATGAAGAAGGTATAGACTGTGGGGGATCGTGCCCTGATATATGCACTGAACCTGGAACATGCGGGGTATTTGGTGTGACATATGTTAATGATAACACAGTTAAAGTTTATCATAAAGACGAAGGATGGACCGGAGAATGGAATTATGTTTGCTTAAACGGAGTCTGTTATCCCGGAACAGTTACAGAGGGATATTATCAGAGAGAGTTCAGTGCAACGCTTGGAAACCAGTACACAATCCAGTTTAAAGTTCAGGACAATGCAACCGGTCAATATCTTTCACCTGTTGAAACGGTAGAATTCACTAAAGACCAGTGCACATTTATAACCTATCCTGAGCCAACCTGCGATGATGGCATAATGAATGGAGACGAAACCCATATCGACTGCGGCGGAAGTTGTCCAAGTGAAGGGTGTTGTTTGGACGAAAATGGAATAGCAGTCAGGTGCAGGGAATTAAAATCCGCAACCGGTCAGATAGAAGTATTGGAGAAGACTTCAAAGTTAATGGTTAAGCCGGTTCCTGCTTCAGATTACATTAACCTTATAGGAATAGATGGATCAGTTAGCTATAGCATTTATAATATTTCCGGGCAGCAAATGCTATCTGGAAAAGGTAATGTTGTTGATATAGCAAAACTGGAATCCGGAGTCTACATATTAAAGACAGAAACGAACGAGAGAGTAAGGTTCATAAAAAAATAAACATTAGCAAAGCAAAAAGAAGCTGCAGAGATTCAATATTGAAGTATTTGCAGCTCCTTTCTAATTAACCAATAAAACAAAACTAAAAAATCATAAAGCCAAAAAATCTAAAATAGAGGCATACGCAACGGTCTGTATTGTTTAGGAAAACGAACACTGTTTCCGGATCTCATGCGGGGATGTACATTCTGAAGAACAACAGCAAATTCGTACGCTTTTTAGAGAATAAGAAAAATAAGGAGGCCGTCCGGCACAATATTCCAAGGATTTTGAAGCACCCTCCTTATGCCTTTGTAGCTCGGATAACGGTTCTCCGTATCGGAGAACATTATCATAATTCTAATTATTAACTAACTAACATTAATTGAAAATGAAAAATTACTTTGGAAGGAAGTTGCCTTTATTAGGGACACTTCTGGCAGTATTGCTTTATGCAACTGGCTTACAGGGCCAGATGCAGCCTCGTACCGAATCCGGGGCAGCGCTCGAATTAAAAGGAAGAATCTGGTCTGGGGCTGGTCAGGCAGGTACTACCGGTTTCGACGGTTTCGAAAATTACTGGGATATCGCTCCGGCAGATATGAAACCAAACATTTTCATGGATTATTACGACACCTGGAACATGAACGAGAGGTGGTCGCTGGCATTAAAACAGGAGTTACTTAAATATCATCGCCAGGGATATTATGTATTGCCACAGTTTGGTATCAATGTATTTTATATCTGGCAGCAGTATCTTGACGGAACGCAGGACGGTAACCTGGACAACCTCATTGAAGGGTTGAAATATTTAGGTATGCCCAGCTTTATCCGTATCGGATACGAGTTCAACAATTTTCCAAATGTATCATGGTTAACTCCTTATTCACCCGAACAGTTTGCTGAGGTTTACCGTGTAATTGCGAAGAAAATTCAGGACGCAGGCATAGAATGTGCATTGGTTTGGAATGCCAGCCTCTCGGGAACTCAGGGAGTTTTTGGTTACTATCCCGGCGACGACGTTGTAGACTGGATTAGCTTCAACACATTCACATCAGACATTGCCGGTGGTAAACATTCTACTGCCTTAACAATGATCGATTCAGCAGTGACTAAAAACAAACCGGTATTAATTGGTGAAGCCGGAACAAACTGGCCGGTAAATGGTGAAGGTAATTCTAAAGACTGGACTGCCTTTTATGAGCCTTACTTTGCGATGATAGAAGATCAGCCTACTATTAAGCAGATGTGCTACATTAACTGGGACTGGGACGGCCAGGATATGATCGGAGGAAACGGACTTTTCCCATGGGGGGACGGACGTCTGCAAATACCAGGTGCTGTTAAGGATCAGTTCTTTTCAAGACTTAATAATGAAAAATATTTCTTTGCAGCAAGCGAAAAAGAAACCCGTGCATTATTCTTCTACGATGATGATCAGGCACCACCAAAAGTTACCGGTCTGGCAAGAAGCGGAGATAAACTTGTATGGAACCCGGTAACCGATAACGGAGAATCCGGAATAGCGCATTACACCATCTATAAAGACGGAGAATTCTGGGATTACATCATGGGAGAAGAATATCCTGTACACGACCTTAGCTATGGTGTTTACACCAATGTACAAGTATTGGCGATGGACCGTGCTGGTAATGCAGGGCCACTATCAAGTGCTTTAAGAGTGAAACAAAATGCTAAATATGAACACTTATGGGATGGTGAATTTAATTATCCTGCAACAAGTGTAGCTGCCGACTGGAAATGGGTAGGAACAAAGGACGGTGGAGCCAAAAATGCCCCAGACGATATTTCTATCGATAATTCAGGTAAACTATCGGGTCCAAATTCACTTATACTTCCTGATTATCCTCTTTCTCCGAATATGGGGAACTACTGGGCAAAAGCTGTAGAATATCGTCCAAGAGACTGGAAACTTCAGTTAATGCAGGAATTTCAGGCCATAGAAGGCGAAGAGTATACTTTTGAATTCCAGGCAGTTGCCGAAGAAGAAAGAACAATAAGGCTTTACTTCATGGATCACCACGTAAATCCGCAGCACGACTTTGTAATGACCCGCGACGGAACTTATCCACATTATTTTGATGGTAAGAATGGTGACTGGAACTTTTATAAAATATGGGATGTTACCATTGGCACAGAACCTAAATCGTATAAATTTAAGGCTACTGCTCCTGAAAGTTCTACTGCACGTATTTCATTTATGATGGGGCACCTTGAACCGACAACCATATGGTTAGATTCTATTTCAGTATGGACCGGGTTTGATGATAATGTGCCCATACCGATCGTTCCTGCCGATACACTTTTAGCTATGGATGAAGACAATAACGGAACCGAGACCGTTATGCTTGATGGTTCAGGTTCATATGATACTGACGGAACAATTGTCAGATACTCATGGAAAGAAAATGGAGTTGAACTGGCAAAAGGAGAGAAAGTAAATGTTGACTTTAACTCAGGTGTTCATAAAGTTTATCTTGAAGTAGAAGATAATGATGGTTATGTAAACGGCGATGCATTTTTCGTAGTTGTAACAAATGGCGATCCGATTATCATTATCGGAGATGACCAAACGGTTGTAGATAAAGACGACAATGGCTCGGAAACGATACAACTTGATGGTTCAGGTAGTAAAGATTATGATGGAACAATAGTTAGCTGGTCATGGGAAGCAAACGGAAAAGTGATTGCTACTACACCAATGGCTAAAGTAGATCTTCCTGCAGGGGTAAACACAGTTACGTTAACGATTGAAGATAACGATGGGCGCGTTGTTTCTGACAATTTAACAGTAACAGTTATTACAGACGTTACATCGAATGCAACCGTAACAGCCTCATCAAGCACTCAGCCGGCTTCTAATGTTATTGATAACAATGAAGAAACAGGCTGGATAAGTGAAGAAACTGAAGGAGAACAATGGGTAATGCTAAACCTTGGGGCACCAGTAGGTATTATGGGAGTTGATCTTCTATGGGGTAAAGAATATGCTACGGTTTACGAAATTCAGTTATCAAACAACAGCAGCTTTACAACGTATGATGTAATTGGTAGCGAAGACAAAGGAAACGGAAAATTGGACGAGTTCCTTCTTGAGCCTGTGAAACAAGGCCAGTACCTGAGAATTGCAATGAAAGAAAGTGCAGATAAGGGCAATGTTATTGAAGATGCTTCTGGTAACTTCAAAACAACAATCTCTCCTGAAATACCTCCAACACTGACCTTTACTCCATTAAAAGATCAGGTAGGGGCAAGCTTCTGCTATCTTGAACTTACAATTAACGGAACATTCCAGGGAAGCTATCAGGTAACACTGAAAGAGCCTTATACTGTAAATGCTGCTAAAGGAGATGTTATATCTTATCAATATAAGTATACGGTTAAAGGAGGGTCTCAGGTTGAAAGCAATCCTTATGAATTCACTGTAGGCGAAGTTAGTACCGGGTTCTACTATGCACTGAATGAAGTTCGTGTTTATAGTGTAGATTATGAACCAGTTGATAATGATGGTGATGGTTTCGACACATCAGTAGATTGTAACGACAGCGATGCTTCTATTAATCCGGATGCAACTGAAATACCAGACAATGATGTTGACGAAAATTGTGACGGTGTATTAGGTGTAACGGATAATGATAATGATGGATATGGAATTGCTGTAGATTGCGACGATAACAATCCTGATATCAACCCTGGCGCAACCGATATTCCTGATAACGGAATAGATGAAGATTGTGACGGTAAAGACGCAACGGCACCAAAAGATAACGATGGTGACGGATACACGGCTGATGTTGACTGTAATGATAATGATGCTTCAATTAATCCTGGTGCAACCGATATCCCTGATAACGGAATAGATGAGGATTGTGACGGTAAAGATGCCCAATCGAACAGCAACTGTGTTGCTTCAACAGATGATTATGATTATACTGTAAAACAGGTTGAAGGATCAACCGCTCTTGACATAACATTTGAATCAAAAGTCAGCTCATCATTTGTAGACTTATGGACCGGAGTAAATGGTGGCGGACTACAGGGAGTAAGAGGCAGTAAAGAAGGAGATGTGTGGAGCTGGAACGTTACCCAGGTAGGTGGGAAAACCTTAGCCGATAACGATGAGGTTGCCCTATTCTTCAGATATCAGCATAATTATAGCCCGGGCCAATCCGATACACCGGAAGAAAAGTTCATTATTGGAACAGGTTGTGCTGTTATGAAGTCTTTAACTTCAACTGACGGATCATTAGCCGATAAAATTGAAGTTTATCCTAACCCGGTTAAGGACAAACTATTTATTGATGGTGTTAATGGAATAACTAAATATTCTGTTTTGAACCTTTCCGGAGCCAAAGTTATTAAAGGCATTGGAAAAGTTGTTGATGTTTCTGGCTTAAATTCTGGTATTTACATACTTAGAATTAATGATAAAAATATCCGCTTTATTAAAGAATAAGCATTAAAATTATGAGTGGCCCTTTGAAGGGCCACTCTTTTGTTGTCATATAATAACCTTTGGAAAACCATTCCTAAAAAAGATTGGGTTCATCCCATCAAATTAACCCTGGTCTTTGAGGTCCGTAAACATATATCGGTTATCAGATATATGTTTTCTTTGCTGAACTAAAAGGGGTAAAATATACGGGAGTGTTTTTTTAGGCACCTTTAACTTTTTACGGGCTATCAGCATTGCATCTGCTAACCTTCGTGGCTTTGAGGTCATGGAGTAATTATACCCTGCAAAATTCCGTGGACCAAAGCAATGCGGGGTTCGGCATAGCCAATTTTCCGGCTTAAAGTTTCTTATCAAATTAGCTTTAATAAATCATTATCCAACACCAAATTATAAATCAGTATTTATGAAAACAAAACCTTATGCAAAAAGAGTATTGGCTTTATTTTTTGTAAGCTTACTCTTCCTGAGTACGAATGCCCAGGTTAAAAAAAGAGTGGAATATGGGGCATTACTAGAACTAAAAGGGCGAATATATACCGGTGCCGGACAGGCAGGGGTTTGCGGCTTTGACGGCTTTGAAAACTATTGGAATATAGCGCCTGAAAACAGGAAACCCATTCTTTTTATGGATTACTACGACACTTACAACGTTAGAGAAAACTGGTCATACGAACTAAAACAGGAATTATTAAAATATCACAGACAGGGATATTATGTTATACCACAGATCGGGTTGTACCTCAATTATGTCTATGAAGACATTATAAATGGGAAGCATGAAAAAGAGCTCGACAACCTGATAAAAGGATTTGAATACCTTGGGATGCCTTGTTTCCTCAGAATAGGATATGAGTACAACAACCAAAAAGGCTGGACCGCTGAAGAGTACAAAAAAATGTTCCGGATAATAACCCAAAAAATCAGGGATGCAGACCTGGAAATAGCTACAGTGCTAAACGCCGGATTATCTGGAGGTTCAGGGGCAGAGAATTTTTATCCGGGCGATGAATATACCGATTGGGTCGGTTACAACACCTTTGGCGATATCGGAGACGGGAACGTTCTTCATTCAAATGCCAGAGAGATGATAGAACTTTCATTAGCCACGAAAAAGCCCATACTAATTGGCGAGGCAGCTCCGAATAATGTGAACGGAAAAGATAATTCTAAAGATTGGAGCTGGTATAATATATATTTCTCACAGATAAATGCCCATTCCACAATTAAACAAATGTGCTATATAAACTGGGATTGGGATGGACAGGATATGATAGCCGGTAACGGCTGGTTTCCCTGGGGCGATGCGCGTTTGCAAATACCCGGTGCTGTAAAAGATAAGTTTTTCGAACAATTGTCCGATCCGGCTTACCTTGGCGCAACAACCGAAAAGAAGACCCGTGCATTATTTTTCTACGACGACAACGATGCCCCAAATCAGGTTAAAAACCTTCGAAGAGTAGGGGACAAACTGGTATGGGATGCTGTTACAGACAATGGAGAAGCAGGCCTTGCGCACTATTCAGTATATAAAGATGGTAAATTCTGGGATTATATTAGCCGGGAAGACTATCCGGTAGTGGATTTAGGCTATGGATATAAAACAAGCATTGAGATTACGGCAATGGATCGGGCCGGAAACGAAAGCCGTCCTTCTGCCGCTCTGGAAGTAAATATGGAGCAGACTGTGGAAATGCTTGATGATGTAGAATTCGATATGCCTTCAACAAGTTTATCGATAGACTGGAGATTTATGGGAACAATGGAAGATAACGGATCAGTAAAGCCGGCCCCTGATGATTTAACCGGGAACATGGACAGTACAGGAAAACTTTCGGGGCAACACTGTGTGCGCCTGGAGTGGTTTGACGATGTGCCAAATCCAAAAGACTGGAAACTTCAGTTATTTCGTTTATTCCAGGTTGAGGAAGGACAAGAGTACGAATTTAGGTTTATGGCTGTAGCCGATGAACCAACAACCTGTAAACTGTATTTTATGGATAATCATCCTAACCCCTTGCACGAATATATCCCGTCAAACAATTCGCAAGATCCACCTTGGATGGACAATGACTGGGAATTCTATAAAATATGGACCGTAGAAATAGGAACAGAGCCCCAATCATATACATTTAAGGCAAAAGCACCGGCAACAGAAACAGCACGTATATCATTTATGTTTGGAAATTCTCACCGTACGGTTGTGTATATGGATTCCATATCGGTAACCGCCGGTTTGAGCGATACAGAACCATTGGCCTATGCCGGTTCAAATCAGGTTATAATTGATACCGATGACAATGGGGCAGAGCAGGTGACACTCGACGGTTCTGAAAGTAATGATCCGGATGGAAGTATTACCAGTTGGATATGGAAAAATAGTGAAGGCTCACAAATAGCTGAGGGAGAAACCGCAACAATAAACCTAAAAACAGGAGAACACATTCTTACCCTTGAAGTTACAGATAACGATGGAAATACCTCTTCCGACGATGTTAAAATCACGGTAACAAACGGTGTTCCTGTAGCAGATGCAGGTAAAGACCAGTTAATTACCGATGTTGACAGCGATGGAAAAGAGCTGGTAACGTTAAGCGGGTCAAAATCCTACGATCCGGATTTGGGAGAAATTGTGAAATATGTTTGGAAGGAAGGGGATAAAATAATAGCCGAAGGAGAAAAGGCTGAACGGATGATGAGCGAAGGTATTCACAATATTGTCCTGGAGGTAACCGACAATGATGGTAAAGAAGCTACCGATAGAGTAGAAATAACTATTGTTCCAAATGTTGCACCTGGCGCGGTGGTAACAGCTTCCTCCAATGAGGGCAGTGCAAATAATGTAATTGACTTGAACGAGTCAACCGCATGGCAAAGTGCTGTTTCCGCTTCTCCCGAATGGCTTGTTTTTGATCTGGATGAACCCCGCGATATTACCCGTGTTGATGTGCTCTGGGGATTTGATTATGCCAAGGAGTATAAAATACAGGTATCCGACGATATATCATTTGCCACTTATAAAGATTTAAGCACAACAACCGAAGGAAAAGGCGGTATAGAAATATACGAAGCCAGTCCGGTCATTAAGGGGCAGTTTGTAAGGCTATATTGTACGAAAAGTAGTGTAGGTTTTACTGTTTTTGAAGATTCATCTAAAGACTTGCAGGCAGAAGTAACAAAAAGCGTTGCAAACCCAACAGCAACATTTGTTCCTTTAACAGAAGGAATTGCAGAATCATTCTGTTACATCGATTGGTGGAACAATGGGGTATTTAAAGGAAGTTATTCATCTCCAATAAATACAGAATATACTTTTAGCGGGGTTACTGCCGGCGATTCAGTACGGTTTAAATACAAGTACTCGCTTACAGGTGGAGGACAGAGTTATAGTAATGAGTTCGGGTTTATTGTTGAAGAAGATCTGAATGGCGAAAGATATGATGTAAAGCAGGTAAAAATCTACAGTGTTACTGCAGATGTCGGAAGGCCGGTTGCAAATGCCGGACCGGATCAAAAAGTAGCGGACGGCGATGGAAACGGAGTTGAAGGAGTAATATTAGATGGTTCTGCAAGCTACGATTCAGATGGAAGCATAGAAAGCTATGTTTGGAAAAACAACGGGCAGCAAATATCCAGCGGAGTTTCACCAACAGTAAAATTACCGGTTGGCGAACATCATATTACCCTTACGGTAACGGATAATGACGGAAAACAGGATACCGATGCCGTAAAAATAGTAGTGGAAAAAGCACCATCGGCACCTGCTGTACCAACCAGTCTTGCTGCAAAGGCTGTTTCAGCCTCGGAAATTGAGCTTAGTTGGATCGATAATGCAGACAATGAAGACGGTTTTAAGGTTTATCGCGACGGATCAGTTGTGGCAACCCTTGAAGTTAATGCTACAGGTTATAAGGACTCAGGCCTCTTACCGGAAACGAATTATTTCTATACAGTTTCCGCGTTTAATAATGTAGCCGAAGTTAAAACCGATTCAGTTATGGCTACAACCCTTAAAGAAGGGGACGAACCTAAATGTATTGAAGATGAAACC
Source organism: Bacteroidales bacterium (assembly GCA_965230395.1). Classification (GTDB taxonomy): domain Bacteria; phylum Bacteroidota; class Bacteroidia; order Bacteroidales; family UBA10428; genus UBA10428. The sequence goes on along the minus strand of CBDDKV010000001.1, from coordinate 22,450 downwards.
AACTATAGCTATAAGGTTAATCAAGCAGAAGGTTCAACTTCGCTTGAAATATCATTTGAGTCTAAAGTTAACTCATCGTTTGTGGATCTCTGGATAGCAGTGAATGGAGGGGGAGCACAGGGAATGAGAGGAAATCAGGATGGTAATACCTGGACCTGGACAATAGCTCAGGCCGGAGGAAAAACCTTTGCAGATGATGATGAGGTAACTTTCTTCTTTAGATATCAGCATAACTTTAATCCTGGTCAGTCAGATACTCCGGAAGGTAAATTTATTATCGGTAAAGGTTGTGCTACATTGAAGTCAATGACTTTAACGAACGAACCTTTCGCTGAAGGGATTAAGATTTATCCGAACCCGGTTAAAAATAAACTATTCCTGAGCGGAATCGACAAAGCAACGGAATATTCAGTACTGAACTTGTCTGGAAAGAGTTTAATGTCCGGAAACGGCAATAATGTTGATGTTTCCAGGCTCAATTCTGGAATATACCTATTAAAAGTTAACAATAAATACATTCGTTTTATAAAAGAATAAACGCAAAATCCCGGAGTTTACAAGGGTTAGGAAATCACTCCGGGTTAATGGAGAAGAGGCTGGGTGAAAAGTCAAAAAGCTTTTTTGTTCAGCCTCTTTTTATGCGAAAACTTTTTGTAAATACACCATAAATCGTATCAAACACACCAGGTATACAGCATACCATTCTAAGAATTGCCATTCCGGAAAATATGGCCTCACTCATTTAAATTTACCTTGTTCTAACAGGTTCATGGACGGATACCCAAAAATGTTACGCAGGTGGGGTTGACTTATTAATGATTTATTCATAATTTAGATTAAAGTAGAACTAAATATTCACACCTTTTTTATTTTATTGTAAACAAATCACAACCTTATTTATTTGCCAGGCAGTAGGGACTTTGCAATTCATAAGTCCGGCTTGATGTAACAGCAAGGGCCCGAAAGCCTTATGATAGTATTCCGTGTGATGCGGGGTGGAAGTAATTTTTTATCCTCGTTTTACAGAAACTAATGGTACTATAAATAAAGTAAAGGGTATTTAACAAGCTGTCAAAGACAAATAATTAAAAAGAGCAGAACCCTTCTAATACCAGTCTATTAAAGTTTCCACAAGAATTTATTTACCTAAAACCTAATCAGTATGAAGAATTATTTACTAGTTGTTTCGATGGTATTGTTTACTAAGTATTCAGAGAATTCCAATCAGAAAAATGACATTCATGAAAATGAAAAGTTCGAAAATAGTTCCAGTCACACCTACCCCGATATTTATGGGATAAGAAAAAAAAACACAAACGGCAATAATACCGAGGTTCATGTACTGGAAGGCAGAACAAACTACGACACCATCAAACTTCATGTAAAAACGGGGTTAACTGAAACAAAAGGGGACGTTGAATTTTGTCTCGCCGATTATAACAAAGATGGCATACAGGACATTTTAGTAATAAAGAAGTATTTTACAAAAACTAAAAGTACAGAAATATTAGTGTTAGACGGGGGTAGCCGGTTTCAGAGGGTTCTCCTTAATACAGGTACCGTTTTAAATGAAACAGGCAACAATTTTGAGTTTTGTGCAGCCGATTATAATGGAGATGGCTATACTGACCTTTGGGCGATTAAAAAAAGTAATACCGGAACAAATTCAACGGAAATACATATTTTAAACGGGAAAAATAACTTTCAGGACTTTTTGCTTCAGACAGGCTCCATACTTCATGAGGTGGTATCTGATTTCGAATTTGAAGTCGGGGACTATAATAAGGATGGAAAAATGGATCTCTGGGCAATTAAAAAAAAGGCAACAGAATCAAACACGGTGGAGATAAATATTTTAAGCGGGAAAAAGAATTTTCAGTCCTTCCTGTTAAGGACCGGTTCGGCATTACATGAGAACAGTAAGGATTTTGAATTTATCGTTGCCAACTTTAATAGTGATAGGAGAAAAGACCTGGTTGCCATAAGAAAATCCAATCCGGCCAGAATATACGTGCTGGACGGATCCAGAAAATTTAAAACATTTCTGGCCCAAACAGAAACAGCTTTGAAAACAACCGATAATGATGATGTTTTCTTAATGGGCTTGCCCATAGGTTTCTTTTAATTGTTTTCTCATTTCAGGCATTTCTTTGAATATTAAAATCAATATCTCCGGATGGATAAGTAACAATAGTTAAGAAAAATTTGAATAAATGGAAATTGATTTAAATAGTCTTGTGTAATTTTGTAGGCAGAAAAGTGAAAAAAGCTTTTATGAAATACTATGCAGATTGATACCACAAGACTAAAAAAACAGGATTCAATAACAGCCGTAATAACAGATACGACTGCAGAAGCTAATAAAACAGCGCCTAAGCCAATAAAAAAAACAGTTAAACCCGGAAAAATAACGAAAAAAATCCCCCAAAAGAAAATAGTCGAGAAACCTCAGGAAGAAAAAGAACTTACAGATACAATGGCTACGAGCATTGTCCCTCAGGAGCAGGATTTCCAACCATTTACTCTTTTTTCCCACCTGACCGAACAAGATAGTTCGGTATATAGCCCTCATTCACAAAAATTTATAAAATCCGAAACAGCTTTAGGAAGAGCGGTAGCAGAAGTTAGTCCGGTACAACGCAATTTTCAACCAGTAAAAGAGAAAGGATGGGTTTTGGGGATAGCGTCGCTCACAATAGTGATATTGATTATAATAAAGATTTATTTCCAAAAACAGTTCGAGACAATAATTTCATCAACCGTAAACCTTCAGGTATCAGATAAATTAATGCGCGAAAAGAATGTTATTGTTCGCCGTATATTTTTATTATTGAACATTAATTTCGTAATAATTCTGGCATTGTATCTCTATATTGTGTTTCAGAGGTTTTCCATAAATGTTGATGGCCTGAGTGGATTAAAACTTTTTCTGTTGCTTTTTGCCGTTTTATCGGGTATACAGTTCATAAGAATAGTTCTCTTACACGTTATTGGACAGGTATTTCATTCCATGCCGTTGTTCCGTGAATACATTCATAATTCATATCTTTTAAATAAAAACCTTGGCTTATACTTATTGCCTGTGGTAATAAGTATCTTCTATCTTTCGCACAAAAATGCAGACATTGTTTTTTATTTCGCAACAGCTCTTGTATTCCTCTCAATTTTATATAAGTATATTCGATCAATTCAAATAATTCTAAGGTATAAAGTTTTTTATTTCTATTCATTTTTGTACCTTTGTACCCTCGAAATTTTACCTGCATTAGTAGGCTTTAAATTCGTTTTATCGCTGAGATAGAAGAAGTTATAAAAGGAGGCTCGCAAAATATGAAGATTAAAAAAATTCTCGTATCCCAGCCAGAACCATCCTCTGATAAAAATCCATATTCTGAGGTTGCGGAGAAAAACAATGTAAAAATCGATTTCAGGCCATTTATCCACGTAGAACCTGTTGCCACAAAAGAATTCAGAAGACAAAGAGTTGGTATTTTGGATTTTTCTGCTGTAATTTTCACCAGCAAGACTGCTATTGATCATTACTTCAGGGTTGCCCAGGATCTTAGGATTACTGTGCCCGATTCAATGAAGTATTTCTGTACCTCAGAATCGATTGCACATTATTTGCAAAAGTACATTGTCTACCGTAAGAGAAAGATTTTCTTTGGAAAAGGTCGATTTGCAGATCTGATGGAACTGGTTGAAAAGCACAAAGACGAAAATTATCTTGTGCCGCTGTCTGAACAGCACAAAAAAGAAATTCCATTGCTATTGGAAAAACACAAAATCAGGCACAAAATTGCCATTCTGTACCAAACAGTAAGCAGTGATTTGTCTGACTTGTCCATGATTAATTACGACGTACTGGTATTCTTTAGCCCTTCAGGAATTCGTTCATTGTTATCCAATTTTCCTGATTTTGAGCAACAGGATATTAAAATTGCATCGTTTGGTACTTCTACTGCCCAGGCAGTTAAAGATGCTGGTTTGCGACTCGACTTGCAGGCTCCAATGCCAAATGCACCGTCAATGACCATGGCTTTGGACCAGTTTATTCAAGAACATAACAAAACAAAAAAATAGAAAAGGGCGCTTAGCGCCCTTTTTTTAATGAGTTTGGTATTATGTTTAAGATTTGAGACAGGCACCTGATTGGATGTTTATTGTTTTCGCGTGTTCTAACCTTATCCGGGGATCAGCTCAAAACGAAGATCGAACATCGACTGAAAAATTTCTCCCAATTCTTTTAAATCTTCATTATCCGAAGAATATTTCCAGCTAATAACAATTTCCACCCCATTATTATTGATAGTTTCCAGTAGTTTTAATAACTCAACCATTGAACGTTTTGATGAAGCATTTAAATGGCTTAAATGAAATTCAATATTGGTCAAGTTGGCTTGTTCTTCACCATATTTTTTTACCTGGCTTGATAACCTCCCGAAAAACTGTTGCTCTTCTATAGGAACAACTTTCCCTTTTAACTTCATGTACCCGTCATTTATCAGGGTATGAGGTGTTGTTTTTGTTCCTTGCATGAAAAAATACATAATGGTAGCTTTTATAATTGTTTACGCGAAGAAGAAACCGATGTTGAAGGTCTGGTTGTGATTTAGCTCATCGCTATTGGTTGAAGTATATCGTTATGACAATGTAACAAATTCTGATTCCACTATTTTCATATGATAAGACAAACTTAGAGATCGTAAAGTTACTTGTACCCCGGATCATTTTAAATCAAAAAATACGAAGTTTTCTAAATGGAAATGAATTGAAAACAATTTGACTTAAAGGCATATATTTTATAGTATCTGATTTATAATTACTTAATACTTCAATTATGTTAAATAGCAATAACAGTCATTACATAAATTAAAATCGTTATGCAACTAAAGCCATATTTATTCGTATACAATTTAAAAATGCTGGATTAGCGATGAAATGTATAAGATGTAGAAAAGAAACCAAGACTGAAAAAGTTTGTCAGGATTGTAAAAGTGATCTTCTTCCATTCTACGAAGCTACTCAGGATTGGCAATTAGCTGTGGAGATGGAGTCTCAGCAACAATATATGCGACGTTATCAGAAAGATACAGACATTAATGAATTTGTTTACTAGCAGGGCTGGAGAAAAATCCTTAATGCGATAAAATAACATACCATCACAAAATAAAAAAAAACCAATAGCTTTGAACGGATTTGTATTTTAAAGATTTGTATAAAAGATACGAGAATTAAACTGATGGTAAACCAGGCGATATAATTTTGATAAGGAATAAAATCATTCTCCCAATTCCAATAATCTAAAAACACAGCTACAGGCTCAATCAGATAATCTAGAAAAGTTAATAATACGGCAGAAAGCAGCACTATCCAATATCCCGATCTGATTTTAAGTCTTTCAGAGATTTTTACTGCAACATTATAAGCCGCTAATAGTAAGGTAACCCAGTTTAAGCCAATTACAAGCGGAACAGTCATTAATTTCAACCAAATTGTATCACCATAGGTATAGTTCCCAAAAATTAGTCCTGTTTTAGTTCCGGCAATTTCAACGGCAATGGTAAAAACAAACGAAAAAAGGACAAAAATGACAGTTTGTAATTTTTTATTATTTTCATCAAATGAATAAAATAGAACAAGTGCATTAATACTTATTAAAAATGGGGTTGTAAGTAGCAATGCCAGTGTTCTTGAAGGACATATAATGTGAAGAAAAAAGCCTACGCTGAAAAGAATTATACTCACCGGTCTGATTCTATTTTTTCTGGGCATCATGTTATTTTTTTAACTTAAACAATAATACACCATTTCTGTTTTAAAAAAACAAAAGTCAATTAAATGCCAAGTAAAACAATCGTTTTAGGGGCCGGATTTAGCGGGTTATCCGCAGCAGCTTATTTAGCTCAAAAAGGGTTTAAGGTCGAAATACTCGAAAAAAATGCCCTCCCTGGCGGCAGGGCAAGAAAATTTGAAGCAGAAGGTTTTATTTTTGATATGGGGCCTTCGTGGTACTGGATGCCGGATGTCTTCGAAAATTTTTTCAAAAACTTCGGGCACAATGTATCCGACTTTTATGAACTTGTCCGCCTTGATCCGGGCTATCGCATATTCTTCGGCGAGGGAGAAAAAATAGATATCCCTGCTAAACAGGAAGACTTGTTTCATCTGTTCGAAAGCATTGAAAAAGGAGCCGGAAGGAAACTAAAAAGATTTCTTCAGGATTCGCAAAAGAAATACCGGTTGGGAATGGACAGTGCTGTTTATAAGCCAGGGCTGTCGATGCTTGAGTTTGTTGATTTTAAACTCATTAATGGATTTTTGTTTTCGAAATCCCTTCGAACCTTATCAAGTTATGTCCGCTCACTTTTCAAAGATAAAAGGCTCATAAGGATCCTGGAATTTCCAGTTCTCTTTCTTGGTGCAACACCAGACAAAATTCCCGCGCTTTACAGTTTAATGAATTACGCTGATCTTGAACTCGGCACCTGGTATCCGATGGGAGGGATGTATAAAATTGTTGAAGGAATGGTTAAAGTTTGTCAGGAGCTGGAAGTCGAAATAACGCATAATGTGAATGTAGATCAAATTGACGTTTTAAATGGAAGGGTAACAGGGGCCCATGCAAATCACAGGAATTTTTACGGGGAATATTATGTAAGCTCAATAGATTATCATCACACTGATCGGAAGCTTATTTTGGATAAGTACAGCAACTATTCGCAAAAATATTGGGACACCAGAACGCTTGCACCATCGGCATTGATGTATTTTGTGGGTTTAAGTAAAAAAATCCCTGGCCTTCAGCATCATAACCTGTTTTTTGATACTGATTTTGAAAAACATGCGAACGAAATTTATAAATCACCCAAATGGCCGGAAGCACCCGCTATTTATGTTTCCGTTGCTTCAAAAACGGATCCTTCCGTTGCCCCTGAGGGACATGAAAACCTCGTTATATTAATACCTGTTGCAACAGGTCTGGACGACCACGGAAAAGTGCGGGAACACTATTTCAATATGGTTATTGACCGTATTGAAAAAATATCGGGAGTTCCTTTGCGCGACCATATCGTCTTTCATAAAAGCTATGCGCATACCGATTTTATAAATGATTATAACTCATTTAAAGGAAATGCTTACGGACTGGCAAATACCCTCAGGCAAACCGGTCCCTTAAAACCTAAAATAAAGAACCGTCATATCTCCAATCTTTTTTATACGGGCCAGCTAACTACCCCTGGTCCCGGAGTCCCGCCTTCTCTAATAAGCGGAGAAGTTGTTGCCAATCAAATTTTTAAGGCTTCAGGTGGACACAAAAGTTAGGGGGCAACAGTTAATTCGAACTCCTCTTCCAGAAACTCAACAGAATTTTTACCCACCATTATTTTAAAAAAGCCGGGTTCTGCTGAAAAATTCATGTCTCTGTCCCAAAAAGCCAAATCATCTGCAGTGATTGTAAACTCAACTTTTTTTGTCTCACCTTTCGGAATAAATACCTTTTTAAAACCTTTCAGTTCCTTGACAGGGCGCGTAACATTACCATGTTTATCACAAATATAAAGCTGGGCCACCTCATCGGCACTATAATTACCAGAGTTCCTAATATTCACGGATATTTTTAATTCTTCGTCAAAACCAATTTTGTTTTTACTAAGCTCCAGATCGGAATACTCAAAAGTCGTATAACTTAATCCGAACCCAAAAGGGAAAAGCGGGGTTAATGGAGCATCGTCATACTTGGAGGTATATATTTTTTCAGTTCCGGGCCTGCCTGTTCTTTTATGATTGTAATAGATGGGAGCCTGACCTGTTGTATGCGGAAAGGTGACCGGTAATTTTCCTGACGGGACAAAGTCTCCGGAAATTACATCAGCAATAGCATTTCCTGCCTCAGTTCCAAGTAACCAGGTTTCCAGCACAGCATCACTTAAATCAACGGCTTCCGGTATTGCAAGTGGGCGCCCATTCATAAGTACCAGCACTATTGGTTTTCCTGTTTCTTTTAACTCCTTAATTAAATCCAACTGAACACCGGGAAGATCCAGGTGGGCCCTGGAGTGGGCCTCTCCGGACATATCTGCACTTTCTCCCAGGGCCAGTAAAACAACATCTGCTGCAGTAGCTGCTTTTTTTGCTTCTTTAAACCCGGATTTATCTGTGCTATCTATTTCACATCCTTTGGAAAATACTATTTTAGTATCAGGGTATCTTTTCTTAAGGCCTTCCAAAATACTTACACCGTTTTCAGCACTACCTCTTGCGCGCCAGGTGCCCAGAATGTCATCTTTATTATTGGCAAGCGGGCCAATTAAAGCAATTGAGCCGGAAAAGTCTTTTAGCGGAAGGAGCGAATTATTGTTTTTCAGCAGTACGATTGATTTTCTTGCCACATCCCGGGCAATTTCCCTGTTCTCGTTTGTGAGAATATTTTCTTCTTCTCTATCTGTATTACAATATCTAAACGGATCCTCAAATAGTCCCAACTCAAACTTGAGCTTTAAAATTCTTCTTGCCGCGTTATTGATTTGTTCTTCAGAAATTTGTCCATTTTTAACCAAAGCCATTAACTCTTCACTATACACATTCCCTTCCATATCCATATCAATTCCGGCATCAAGCGCAAGCAGGGCCGCTTCTTTTTCATCTTCAGCAATTCCGTGTTCCATCATTTCTCCGATTGAATTCCAATCTGAAACCACCATTCCATCATATGCCCACTCTTGCCTCAAAATATCTCCTAGTTTTTTATTTCCCGAGGCCGGCACTCCATTTAGATCATTAAAAGCTGTCATAAAAGTTGCTACATTCTCATCAATGCAAGCTTTAAACGGGGGTAATATATATTCGCGAAGTGTCCTGTCTGAAATTTCTGTTGTATTGTAATCTTTTCCTCCTTCTGCCAGGCCATAGCCGGCATAATGTTTGGCACATGCAGCAATAGTGTTTACGTCTGAAAGATCTTTTCCCTGAAAGCCTCTGACACGGCTCTTTGCAACAAGTTGTCCATAATAGGTATCCTCACCGGCACCTTCCATTACCCTTCCCCAGCGTGCATCCCTGGAAACGTCAACCATTGGGGCAAATGTCCAGTGCTGGCCGGCAGCAGAAGCTTCTTTGGCTGCAATTCGGGCGGAACTCTCCATGGCGTCAAGATCCCAGCTTGCGGCCTCTCCCAACGGGACCGGGAAAATTGTTTTGTACCCATGTATAACATCATAACCAAAAATCAAAGGAATTTTTAACCGCGAATGCTCAATCGCCAGTTTCTGCATTCTTCGCGTATATTCAACACCATTTATATTCAAAAGTGAGCCCACTCTGCCTTTTTTTACTTCTGCCACATAAGAGGTGCTTGTATCAACCGGACCCGTAACTTCTCCGTCTCCGCTTAGCTGCGACATCTGACCTATTTTCTCTTCTAAAGTCATAAGCGAAAGAAGGGAATCTACTTTTGCATCTAAAGGCGAATTATTTTTCAAATGGTCATTATTACTACAAGATATAAGCAGTGTGGCGGAAATAATGTAAAGGACTAAATGTTTTTTCATTCTGAATAATTTAGTTAGGATATAAAGTGGACAAGTTAATATAATAGAATTAAATCTCCATATTTTTCTTTAAATCATATGGTCTTTGTAACCACTTATGCTTATCGAAACAGAATAAGCAACATTAAACAAATAATGTTAAAAAACTGAACAACCCCCTATAAGAATTTGTTTTAATAGGTAACCAAACACCAAGTGTTATGTATGAATTATATGATAACATTTCGTATAAAGCAAGCAAAATTATAACGCGGGCTTACAGTACTTCTTTCTCTTTAGGTATTTTATTCATTAAGAAAGCTGTACGAAAAGATATTTATGCCATTTATGGATTTGTTCGTCTGGCAGATGAGATTGTTGATACTTTCCATGATTTCAATAAGAAAGAGCTGTTGGAAAAATTTAAATCCGACGTTTATACTGCTATTGATGAGGGAATCAGCCTTAACCCGATACTTCAAAGTTTTCAGGTTACGGTGAACAAGTATAAAATCGACAGGCTTCTTATTGACCAGTTCCTGCACAGCATGGAAATGGATTTAAATAAAAAAACGTACAATGCAGACAACTATAAGGAATATATCCTCGGTTCTGCAGAGGTTGTAGGACTAATGTGCCTCAAGATATTTGCGGTGGGTGAACAGGAACTTTATGACGAATTAAAACCTTATGCAATGAGCCTTGGAAGTGCGTATCAAAAAATTAACTTTTTACGGGATTTAAAAGATGATTACAGCAATCTGGGCAGGACGTATTTTCCGGGCATAGACATGAAGCTTTTTAATGAAAGTGCAAAACAGGAATTAATACAGGACATCGAAAAAGACTTTGCCCGGGGATACATTGGAATAAAAAAGCTCCCAAGAAATGCAAGGTTTGGGGTATTTCTGTCGTACAAATATTATTATGGGCTGCTTATTAAAATAAAACGGGCTTCCCCTTCAGAAATGCTAAAAAAACGTATACGGATATCAGATAAAAGAAAAATGTATGTCTTGTTTCGTTCAGCTCTTCAATACAAATTACACCTGTTTTAAATTGAAATTACTTCTGATTTGTAGCTGTTTTTTTGTTTTTCCTCTTTTTTCGCAGGACTTAAGTTCAGTGAGGCGTTTGTATCTTAAAGCTGGGGAAGAACGGGCAAAAACAGACGAATTCCTCAACTATATTGAAGAATCAGACAACTCCGGTAATAGCTTAATACAGGCCTACCATGGAACGGCCCTGACGATGAAAGCCGAACGGGTAAAAGGTGGTTTAAAAAAATATTCGGTATTTACTAGGGGCAGGGACATGTTGGAAGAAGCCGTTAAAAGCAGGCCGGACTGCAGTGAAACTAAATATCTGAGGTTTGCTGTGCAGTCAAATATTCCTAAGTTTTTGGCATATGATAATCTCGAAGAAGATAAGCGGTTTCTCCTTCAGAACCTTGAAGCATTATATCGGATTAATGATGCTGGCTTAAGAAAAGCAATTTTCAGCACCCTGTTAAGTAGTGAATATCTAAACAATGAAGAGAAAGCTTTGGTAACATCTTTTTTAGAATCCAAAAAGTAAATCCTTGAGTACATATCTGAAAATCAATATAGCCATTATTATTATTCCCCTTTTGCTCAGTTTTGACAAAAAGGTTCATTTTTATACGAAATGGAAAGCAGCTTTTATGGCCATTATTATTCCCGGATTTTTTTTTGTTGTATGGGATATCTGGTTTACGAATAAAGGGGTATGGAGCTTTAACCCATCTCATCTGGCGGGGTTGGACATCCTTGGCCTGCCACTCGAAGAATGCCTTTTCTTTATAACCGTTCCATATGCAAGCCTGTTCACTTATGAAACATTAAAAACGTATTGGCCAGGGTTAAATCCACAACATTTAGGTAACGCCATATTATTATTCTGTTCAGTTATTCTTCTAATAACAGCAATTTTATTCTGGAGCCGTATTTATACGTCATTTACCTTTGTAGTTTTTACAGCTACAGTTATAATGCTGGTTCTTGTAATTCGCATAAAATTTTCGGGAAGGTTTTTAATCGCCTACGTGCTTATTTTTTTTCCATTTACTCTGTTTAATGGCATGTTGACCGGAAGTTTAATTGAAAGTCCGGTTGTATTATACAATAACGCTGAAAATATGAACCTTAGGTTTGTGACTATTCCTGTTGAAGACATCTTCTACGGAATGCTGCTTATTTTGTTAAACGTTTCTGTTTACGAGTTTTGCAGGATGAAGAATACGAACCCGGACTGAATAAGTATTTCTTTCCCTCCCCCTTTTTTTAATGATAATAATATGTTACAATAATCGGCAGGAAGTGTAAGGAAAATATTAAAAGGGGCTAAAGAAAAAGCAGGAATAAAGAAGGACATCAGGGTACATTTGTTACGGCATAGTTTTTAAATATCGACCGGGTGAAAAAAGAAGTTACTTTCTCTTTCCTGGGTCGGAAAGATAACAACAGGAAAAAACCGTTGGCACTGTCTGCTGACAGATTTATTGGAAGGTTCTTGCAACATGTCTAGCCAAAAGGGTTTGTGCGCATTGGGCACCATGGGATATTGGCCTGCAGGGTGAAAAAAAAACCTGAATTATCCAGGGGTTATTGAATGCCCCTGATGTAGGTAAAAAAACTAAACGCTCTGTCCGTGGGGTGATGATACTGGACATGGGCATAGACCCGTTCCCCTGCAAAAGCTGTAAATCAGGAACAATGGTGGTGTTTGAAGCAGGGGGCAACCTTCTGGGAATAAAGTACCGGACTGACATGAACGATAATGGACCCCGTATCTGCCCAAAGGCGGACTGGGAAGGGTATGCCTCTATAAACAGGATTTATGCCGAAATGATAGATTTCCATGAGCAACTCATAAAAAAAACAAGTGAAAAGAGTAAAAAATCAAGGTGGAAAATGTCTGAGTATTGAAAAATACTAACCTCCTGTTCCGTAGAAACTATATTTTCAGCAAAACCTGGAAGTTTGAAATTACATAGGAAAAATCACTTCCCTGATAGAGGGGTTTGGCCCAACACAGGCACAAACCCAGTGGGGTCTCCTAGACCACACTGAGTTTGATACCTAATTATTGTGCGCTTTTATTTTCTTATCAAGTTAATAGTTTTCTCTATCAGACTAGGTGTCAGATGTTCTGGTTTCCCAAATTGAAATTTAATATCGAACATTGTCTCAATTTTCTCAATTAGTCCTTCTGTAGTCTTTAATTCCCCTTCAAACCAATTATCCCAAGCAAATAATATTTTATCTTGTCCATCAGTCAGTTCCATGAAATCAAAGTCAATACCTTTATCAAACAGGTCATATTCATTTTTGGAAATCCAGCCTTGTCTTTTTAGACCTGCTATAATTTCATTCCACTTGTTAGTTTCTATTCCAGTCGCAACTTTTTTCATTTCACTACCAAAATTTCCACCAAGGTCTCTGTGATGTGTTACTTTTATTCAATAATTGCAATTTCCCATTTTCTCCAGGAATGAAAATATCACCAGAACCACTTGCATCAAAAAATCCAACATTGTGTTTTTCTGCAAGTTCTATCATTTTTGGATAAGCATTTTTTGCTTCCGACCATGCGAATGCTGCATATATAACTTCGCGTCCTATTGAATAATATGTAACTTTCGGGTTACCTACGTCATCTGACGCATAAGGTCCATTCATTGCTGGAAAGCTCTCCTTCATATCCATGAACCAATTTTTTAAGTCAGCCGAAGTGTTAGCTGGGTCATCATAACTATGGTCTTCTGTCCACTCCGTCTGATTGTTATACCATTCCATGAATGACTTCTTATCGTTTGGAGCAGACTCTTTTCTAAATACCATTAAATCATAACTCATATCGTTAGCTTATTTAATTCTCAATGTCTTGTTTAATTGCGCACAATGACAAGTGTAAAATTCGTTGCATTACAACGTTTTGCAATGAATTTTACATAATGTTGTATGCTTTTCACCAATCCTTAATGTTTTGTCTTTATCAAGCCCTAAAGCGCAATCAATTACTGAAACGGTATCTCTATTTTCTGAAACTTTAATCCGTAACCATACATTATAATAGTAATCATTCACTCCAGATTTTTCATGTTTTTCAAGCCATAAATATGCTTCTTCTTTTCCTTCAATTCCTGTTTCCATGTCATAAGAAGATATTATACTGGATGTTTTATTAGGCGAACTAGCTCCAGTCCATGTTTCATAAGGTTCATAATATTCATAACAAGGAACACAATCTACTCCCTTATCATAATAGTAATATCCATCAGATAATGAACCAAACTCTATGTAAAAAGTATCAAATGTTATGAAAATGGGTTCATTATAATTTGCATGAAATAATCTTAAATAATAGTCATCGATTGAGTCTCCATCAATGTCAAGTTTATATTGACCCGAAATTGATATTACTTCATCTATTTCTTGGTAATATATTTGTTTCTCATCGGCTGATTCATTTTTATTTTCCTCACATGCCCCAATAATAAATATGAGCAATAATAATAGATAAATTAATCTTTGATTCATAATATTTAATTAGTTTGGTTAATCATTTATTTTTAAAAGTAACTAATTGTAAACTTACTAATCTTTAATCCATTACATATATAATCAATAGTGCAAGAAATCAAACGGGTGCACTGTCCGCATAAACACTAACGTCTCGTATAAGAAACGTAAATGATTTCGAAGCTTTTACCTGTCAAGTTGCACTGAGCCAAATTTGCGTTTTGACACAAATTTAAAGAATTAAAACTACTCGTCAAATCGCAGATTTGGCGGAGCTGATTAAGTGCACAAAAGTTCCGTAAACCACTGAGCCACTTATGTTTTTTATACAATGTGGCCAGTATTTTATTTTCCAATCACAATAAACTCTTCCGCAGTAAATTTCTTATCTAATATTTGAATATCTCCAGTGGATTTATTAATCGTGATTTTTATCCAACCTATCAGATTACTGTTGCTATTATTAATCATAATACCCAAATAGTAGGAATCCAAATCCAGATTCAAATTACTCTGAATTTTCCACTCAATTGGCCATAAATAGTCATTAACTGATGAATTTGAAATTGATACAAGGTCAGGGTCTAAATACTTTTCCCAGTAATAAGGCTCGGTTGTGTTTATCCGAATAGTGTCATTTAATTTATTAAACAATGTATATTCATTTTGTTTCTGTAAAATAGAACTTTCATTTAAGGGTTCAATTAGTCCAGAAATTCCATCTCCTGAACTATTAATTCCATCCCAAGTAAACTGCCGATATTCAATTTTAATGTCATTGACTGAATCATCATCTAAATCGTAACTAACCGCTTCTGGTGTTTCAGGTGGATTTTTACTTAAATTTTCATTTGAATTATCATCTTTTTCGCAACTATAAATAATGAAAGTGGTTAAGAGTATCCATAAATAATTTGTTCTCATAGGAATAAATTTATTAGTTTTTATTCAGTATAGATGATAATTGTAACGACATGGTTGCTTATTGGGCACAATGACAAGTGTAAAATTTGTTGCATTACAATGTTTTGTAATGAATTTTACATAATGTGTGTGCCCTGCATGAGCATGAGCACACCCGTCAGGAAGCTCTGAATAAATTTGCAAAATACAAATTTTACGAAACGAAAGGAGTGGAAAACGGGGATATTTATCCAGAGGGTGTAAGTCTCCTGATGTTTCAATCAGGGCAAGACTTACAGGCTGGTTGGATACTATGTCAATGAAACAATTGTGGAGACATAGGCCTGTTAGTAAGCCGCACTTTTTGCGTATGCAAAAACGTAGTGGTTTGGGGTGACCCATGCAGTAGACCGGAACGAAGTGGAGACCACGGTTAGAAGGAGTAACGGAGCTAAACCCACACATCCCCTTATTAGCATCATAGATGTTTCTCAGCTGGAAACTCAAGAGGTGCAAATTGGAATGAAGATCGCAAGTAGTTTGTATACAATTGGCTTAAAAGATAAAAGTTGTGGTTTACAATATGGCCGCAACGCTTATGATTTTAATGAAGGGGTTATGTACTTTACGGCACCCGATCAAATACAAACAGTTGGTACACCCCATAAGAAGAATGAGATAAATGGTTGGGCTATCCATTTTCACTCCGATCTCATTCGCAATATGCCTTTGGGTAAAGCAATTGATAAGTACAATTTTTTCAACACTATCATTGTTTTATTCGTACGATGTGCATGAAGCCCTTCATCTCTCAAAAGCAGAGCAACAAACAATAACAGATTGTGCCAATTTAATTAAGAAGGAAATCTCTGAACGAATCGATAATCACAGCCAAGACGGTTATTTCTTCTTCGTTGGAGTTGCTTTTGAATTTGTCACAGCGATATTATGAACGGCAGTTTAATACACGATCCGCAAAGAATTCAGATATAGTAAGCCAGTTTCAATCATTCTTAACAGAGAATAGTTCGAAAAATACAAATTTTACGAAACGAAAGGAGTGGAAAGCGGAGTATTACAAGGGTTATTTTGGTGCACATGGTATACCATCTATTGAATACTTCTCAGTAAAAAGTTAAACCAACACTCCCCTTCTTCTAATTAAATTGAATGATTTATTAAAAAAAGAGACAGACTATAGTGCCAAAGACTCCGATCTCATTCGCAATATGCCTTTGGGTAAAGCAATAAGTATAATTTTTTTCGTACGATAATTTCATCAGATTGAAAAGGCAAAATCGACACTCCTTCTAGGGGATATCAAATTCAGTAAGTGAAATTGCGTTATGTTTTAGGGTTTAATTAGTCCACAGATTAATTTTAGCAGATTATTTAAAAGTAAGGGTTTAATTATCCACATTATGAACAGGAATGACTCCACAAGAATATAGACAAATGTCTTTAGAGCAATAGAAAGCCGGCAGCTAACAATTTAAGCCCCATTTTACGGTTCTTCAGACCATATGTGTAAACCCTTTCATCATGACCTTAATCTGTTGTGGAATTGATTTTTTGGGTTTTTACCTGTTGTCAACTTTCCGAAGTAGAAGTTGATATTGTTGGGCAAGGGAGGGGGGCTTTTATTCTAAACCGTAGTTTTTTACTCAGAAGAGCCCCAAAATACCGTTGAAGGTTTTTCCATAGGGCTATGCCAATTCTTTGTGAACATTGTATTGGACATTATAAAAACGCCACTTAATTGTAAAGGTGTTTACATAAGATTATCTTTGTGCCAATATAAGTTGGGGAGAATTATGAAATTTGAGAAGTTTGGATTGGTTCCCGAAGTAATCAAAAGTATTCAGAAGCTTGGGTACAGAAAACCGACGGATATTCAGTATAAGTCGATTTCTGCCATTTTGAAGGGAGAGGATGTACTGGCTATTGCACAGACAGGAACAGGGAAAACTGCGGCTTTTGCCATACCTGTAATAGATATGCTTCAAAGGAGGAAAGCTGCTGCCAGAAAACAGGACATTAAATGTTTGGTAATGGTTCCGACCAGAGAATTGGCTGAACAAATCACTCAGGTGTTTCAGCAAATAGGAAAGCATACCCGGGTAAAGATTTTTGGGCTTTTTGGAGGGGTAGAGCAGGATCCGCAAATTGCAAAGTTAGAAGATGGTATAGATGTTTTAGTTTCAACGCCCGGGCGGTTATTTGATTTGGTTAGCCAGGGATACCTTAAATTTGGTAGTGTAGAGGTGCTTGTTCTGGACGAAGCGGATCATATGCTGGATCTGGGGTTTATTAAGGATATCAAAGATTTAATCCGCTTTCTTCCTAAGAAAAGGCAAACACTGTTTTTCTCAGCGACAATTAACCCACAAATAAAAAAACTGGCTTATTCGCTGGTTACTAACCCTATCCGTATTCAAATTTCACCTAAAAACCCGGTTGCCCGCAATGTAATTCATTCTGTTGCACATATAAAAATGGATGACAAGCGTTTTTTTCTCGAACGTTTGGTTGGTGAAAACCCCGAAAGCAAAATTCTGGTTTTTGTAAGGACAAAGGTAAGGGCAGAACGTGTACTCAAGGCAATGGAAAGGGTTAAAATTGATAGTGTTACCATTCATGGAGACAAGGATCAGAAAGAGCGGTTTAATGCCCTTCAGAAATTTAAGAAGGGAGAAGTGAAAATGTTAATAGCAACAGATGTTAGTGCAAGGGGCATTGATATTCCAAGTGTTGACTATGTTATTAATTATGACTTACCGGAACAACCGGAGAACTATGTTCACAGGGTGGGCAGGACTGGAAGAGGCACCCAGAAAGGGTATGCCGTTTCATTTTGCAGTAGTGAGGAAAAGGAACTTCTTTCCGAAATTGAAGAATATATTGGCGCCGATATAGAAGTGCTTGAAATAAGAGGAGAGGATTACACAGAGACAGTACATTTCTCGAAAGAGGAGATAAGCGACTGGAAAACGCTTATAAAGGAAGCAGAACAGGTTAATAACAAGAAGAAAAGCAAGCGTTCGGCTAAGTAAGGCAGAAGGTATGGAAACCAATACAAACCATAAACTACTGCCCACAGGCACTACTTAGAAAAAATATGTTATTTCCTTCCGCGTGAGATGCTTATTAAGGGTTGCTTTTTATTCCGAGCAATACGAATTCTGTGGGAGAATTAACTTATTACCCGTAAGTTCCAATCATACCAAATGTAGTTGTTCCATCTGCTTCTTTAGCGGAAACAATCCAGGTTACTTCAACTGTTGAATCCGAGTCAGTTACATGGAACTGAACAATGTAAAGGCCTGTATCCGGTAATACACTTGTTAGTTTTAGCTGAGAAACTTCTTTAAACTTCATGCATTCGTAGGTTTCTCCGTCTGCCGGGTCATAGCCACAAAAGAATTTATCAAGAAATTGCTGGGTATTTCCTTTTAGAAAAGCATCGTGCTGTTCTTTTTTGTAGTCAGCATCCATTAATGACATAACAAGTTCAGTATTATGACTTGTAACCGCACTGATAAAACCATCTAAAAATTTTTTCAGATCTGGCGGTGCGTCCTGGGCTGAAGCGATTGATGAGAAAAAGCTCAATTTCACAACAAATACGCTGAAAATAAGTGCTTTATACGTGCAGAATTTTACCATATCATAGTTCTCAAATTGGCATTTAATGATACTAATAAAAATAGAAGAAGACTACATAAGATACAAAAAAAATGCTGTTCAGCAGAAAAAATATTTGCTCAAAATTAAGTGTCAATTATTTAAAAGGGTTCAAAGTGTACTTTAGAACTGGATTTCGTATTGGTGAACTTTAATTTCAGAATGGGCTGAAAATAAGGCGTCGAATAGCTTCCGTAAGTAAAGCAATTCGGGATCTTCGGAGTAAAAACTCAGGGAACTTTTAAAGTAATTGACTATCTGATTATTACCCCCCCCCTCCAAACCTGCATGAGTTTCGGAGGTGCCGGACTGATAGAAAAAATTTCAGAAAGCACCAAATGGGTGCCCAACTCTGCAATTGCAGAAGAAATGAATTGAAAATACGAAGGGAAATGGTTAGGGTATCAGTGCATGGCCTTCTGAATACAAAAAAAGCACCTCTTTTTGAAGTGCTTTGCTGACCCACCAGGATTCGAACCTAGACTGACTGGACCAAAACCAGTAGTGCTGCCATTACACCATGGGTCATTGCCTCGTTTGGGAGTGCAAATGTATAATATTTTTTTATTTTACAAAACTGAAAACGAAAAAATATTATTTGAAATAACATCCATTTGTTTTTTAATGCAGAAACTACTGTGGAAACTTAACTTTTTATGGAATCTGAATATATTTCTTCTTCCAGTTCTTTCAGGAGTTTCTCCTTACTCCATTTTTATCGCTATCATTAGTTTCGGGGGTATTTTTGTAACTGTTACAATCAAGTTTAAATATTTCTGAAGTGTTGTTGGAACAGTTAATGTCCAGGTTTTCAGGCACGAATAATATAACCTTTACTTTCGGGACCCTCCAGGCATCGTCTTCATCGACGGAATAGAATTCATCAATAGTTAACGCTGTTCCGGAAAAGTTCCAGTCATATTCAACAGGAAAATTTCGCCCAAACGGTTTCTTCCCTACCCGAAAGTTAAGGTACGAAGTATAAACATCTATTTTGACCTGCTCTTTGTCCCATCTTTTTATTTGTATATCAGGTTTACCAAGAAAATCATCACTCCATTCATCCCAAACAAACTCAAAATCGAAAAATTGATAGTATTCAAGCTGATGACGTGAGTTATCTTCAACATTAACATCAATATATAAGGGTTTATTTGCAGGGTAACTGAAGGTTTGTTCTGTGTGTTTGATGGTTCTGAAAGTGCCATTATCAATATCTGAAATCAGGAGGACTATCAGGGAAATAAATGCAAGCCCCCAGATGGTGATGCTAATTCCGGCACCAAGGTTATTTTTCGATTTTATTCCAAAAATCAACTTTATAGTTCTTACCAGTACGGCTATTATGGGGATAATAATAACAAGGAATAAACAGATCCCTGCCAGGGTGAAATGTGGCAGGTGCCCCCAATTGGGAAAGTGCCAGTCAATAAACCGTCCGCCCGGGAATAAAACTGCACCTCCGGCAATTATACCCAATACTGAAAAAACGATTGCCAGCAAAAAGCTGACCCCAATTAAAATTCCGACTATTTTGATGAAAACAAGAAATATATTCCCCAAAGCATTGAAAAAGCCTTTTAACCCGCTTTCGATATTCTGATAACCTTTAGAGTTGGATATATTATGAAGATTGTCCTTAACTTTCCCAAACTCTTCTTTTACGGATTCTCCGATATTATCGATATTTACCTCTTTGCCCTGCATTTCCAGCTTTTGTGCTGTTGTTCGGGCAGGTGGTATAATTACCCACAGAATAATATAAATTATCACACCGGCAAGATTGGCAAACACAAGCAATATAAATAATAACCGGATCCAGATGGGATCAATATTAAAGTAGGTTGCTATTCCGGAGCTTACCCCAGCCAGGACTGAATTGTCAATATTGCGATAGAACCTTCTTTTTTTACCGCTTTCCTGCTGGTATTTCGTTTCGGTCCCGTCTGAAGGGGAGTTTTCGTCGTCCGGATTCTCCATTTCTTCTGCAGTGCCCAATTGGGAAATAATTTCGTTAATATCTTCTAACGTTATTACGTGTTTTTTATCATTAATTTTTAGCGATAAAAGTTCTGCGATCCGGGCTTCAATGTCTTCAACAATTTCTTCTGCCCCTTCAGGCGATGTGCTGAACTTTCTTTGCAGCGAATCGAGGTATTTTTTTAACCTTTCATAAGCATCATTATCCAAATCGAATAATTGTCCGCCAAGGTTTACTTTAATTGTTTCTTTCATGATTTGAGCTTTTTGGGTTGATTTATTACCAATGAATTAACGGCCTGAACCAACTCTTCCCATGATTCTGTTAGTTCGGTAAGTACCATTCTGCCTTTATCAGTAAGTTCATAGTATTTTCTGGGGGGTCCCTGGGGCGACTCTTCCCAACGGTAGCTCAGTAATCCTGCATTTTTTTGTCGCGTAAGCAGTGGATATAAAGTCCCTTCAACTACTATCAGTTTTGATTTTTTTAGTTCATTAATTATATCGGAAGCATAAGCATCTCCCCGGGAGAGTATGGATAAGATACAAAATTCCAATACCCCCTTTCTCATTTGAGCTTTTGCATTTTCTATTTTCATATCCGGCTACTTTTTGTTAAAGTTCCTTTTTACATTTTCAAATTCATCTTTGAAAAAGTTTTTAATGCTGTCAATGGTTACAGGTTCGCCTCTCATTTCAAGTTTTTGGGCTGTTGTTTGCGCTTCCGGCATTATAATCCATAGAATCAGGTATATTAATACTCCGGAGCCTCCAATCAGGACCAGAACAACAAAAATGACCCGCATAATCGTAGGGTCCATGTTCCAGTAGGCTGCAAGTCCTGAACATACGCCACCAAATACCCGGTTGTCGGAATCACGGTACATCCTTCGGTAAGTTTTTTTGCTGTTCGATGGACCCGTTTCAAAACTGTTCTCCCCGTTGGAAATTACCTCGGGTTCACCTAATATCTCAATGACCTGATTAATGTCTTTCAAGGTTATAACTTGTCTTTTACCTTCCAGGCGTTCATTAAACAATTCAGAAATCCGGGCTTCAATATCAAGAATGATATCCTTGAAGTCGCTTTCTTTTTTTAAGTTCTTTTCCAATTGATCCAGATAATTCTTTAGCTTCTGGTAAGCGTCTTCATCAATGTGGTAGACCATTCCGGCCAGGTTAACGGTAAGTGTTTTCTTCATGGTTACTGATTTTTATTCTTTATTTCTGGTTTTCTTAACTTTTAATTTTTGTATTCGTGTACAAACTTAGGAAAAAATATAGTACCATGCAAAACATAGTAGTGAAAAATCAAAAATACAATGTTAAAAATGGAAGTATATTATGCCTTGTAATAGTTCTGTTGATTATAAAAAAAAATCCCCCGGGATTTTGTGCCCGGGGGATTCTTAAAGTCGTTTATCGTTTCTTTAATACAAGCTACTGTTACTTTGCAGATATGTTTGCGATTTTTCAACAAGTTCTGTCTGCTTATATCGTTGGGCTACCTGACCAATCTGGGCTATAATCTGGAAATTTGTATTTACTTCTTCAGAATTATTTTCCACGAACTTTCTGTCCATCGAAATGAAGTAGTCCTGTCTTGAAGAAGTAACATCGAAAAGCTTATTAAGAATTTCATTTCCTTTTTCAAATTTATTTAGGCGGAAATAGGACTCTGCTATACCGACAACAAAATAATCGTAAGGTATCTTTTCATGAGGAGTGAGTTCAACGATTTTATCAAGAACTTTCTCGGCTTTTTCCTTTTTATTTTCTGCAATTAATGCATTGGCCAGTCTGGTAAAC